>JAKVBA010000026.1 GCA_022447525.1 Gammaproteobacteria bacterium | reverse complement strand
TCAATTTGTGCCTTCTGCGCCTAGAAAGGTTTCTACCCGACAAATTTTTGAAAATTTACAAAACTGCGGTCATCACAATATCGATATGCGTACTGTACAGCGGGACTTAGTCAGCCTAGAAAACATTGGCCTATTTGGGTTGGACGTTGATAAGCGCTCAAAACCCTACGGCTGGTTTATAAACGCTAATTTTAAGAAGCTCAATTTGAGTTTGATGGACGGCAATACCGCTCTAGCATTTAAGGTTCTTGAACAATCAGGTGCCACACTACCAAATTCTACGCTTAAAGAAATGCAGCCTTACTTTGCAAAAGCGAGCCAGGTCTTAAAGCAAGATAGTGATTCTTTACTTACAAACTGGCTAAGATCGGTCGCGGATTCGCAAGTTTCCCAGCCGCTCATCCCCCCAGAAATAGATGCTGCTTCGTTTGAAAGATTAAAAAGTGCAATCTTTTTTAAAAAACAAATCTCTGCCGATATTAAGCGTATTTTTAGCGGTGGAAACGAAATGGTTTGGAAGCATTACGACAGAGTTAATCCTATGGGGCTGGTTAAACAAGATGGTCGGCAACTCTTTGTATGCACTTTTGGTTCGCTACACAAAAGACGCTACGCGTTGCCGCTACAGTTTATTAGAAACGTTACCGTCACCGATGAAGACTGCCAACAAGAGTTCGGTGAACAGGAAAATATTCAAACCTTGTCAGCTAATAACAAAGAAGACATTCAGCTTAAGCTATTGGTTAAAAATAACTCTTTATTTTTACTTCACGGCTACAGACTGAGTAACGACCAAGTCATTACGCAATCTATTCAGGCAGATAAATCTCTGCTGACCGCGACTGTTAAAGATACCAATAAATTACGAGCATTCTTAAGAGGCTTGGGCGACAACATAGAGGTCATCGCCCCTCAAAAACTGAGGCAGTATTTTGTTGAGCTTTCTAACAAATTATATGTGGCTTATTTAGGAGATGTTGATAATGTTGATTGACTTATGTATCGCCAGTCGCTTCTTCTCTCGTAATAGCAAATAAAGGTTAGTCAATATGACAGTATCAACGGGTAAAAAAAACAGTTTGAATCAAAGCGACTTTGGCTCAGTGACCAATTACGATTCTGAAAAAGGATTTGGTTTTATAGAAGGTCATTTTTCGGGCATCGAGGTATTTTTTCATATTAACACTATTAAAAAAATTGATCCCGAATTGGCAAAAAAGATAGATAGTGGAGCTTATGAGTTAGGGAACGACTTGGACAGTCCCGGCTCTATGTGTTTTTGGTATGAATTTGGAAGAAGTACTAAAGGCCCCCGGGTAGAAAGATTGATAAATACCCGTAGTAAAAGAAATAAGGCGATAACAATCCTACTGGAAGAGGAGTTGAGTAAACCTGTCTATGTACCGCGGCGCTTGATTGATGAGTCAGAAAAGTTCATTGAAAATAGTAAGCTTGAAGAGTTAATTGAACTAAACAAATGTTTAATTAACGAGAAAAATTATACTTATATTGAGAACAGCAGGAACAATATTGAATTGCTTAAAAAAGAACAGATTCGGAGGCTAGAAGCAAGTAAGTTACCGTTTGCGAATTTGAGCGACCTAGACATTGCGTTAAAGATTCAAGAACTAACTGAGAAGATAGAGCTTTTGGATGGCACTGCAGAGAGAAACCGATTAGCTGCTGAAGATGAATTTCGAAGTCTATTAGAAGAGATAAAACCATTTGCGTTTGAGACAAGCAGTGAACTGTCAAAGTATATTGTTGAGAACAGGCTCGGTGAAAAATACAAACACATCACTGGAGTCGCTACCATGGCAAAGGGAGAGGAGACTTGGCGATTCGAAGGTGCGGTGTTAGAACCTTATTATAGGCGGCTATGTAATGCGTTATATTTGAATGATAAAAATAGTGGAGCAAGGATTAAGGAATTTGAACTGTACTCCGAAAGTGCATTTGAAAAGAATAACCATATCTAGTATCGATGAGACGAAATCAAGTTAGTTTATTTGAGACGCCAAGTAAAACAACGACCATGCCAGCTACGTCTATACAAAAGGTTTGTTTATTATTTTTAATGCAACAAAAATCAGGGTATATCCCTGCCCTGCAGCCTAACAAAAGCAGGTATATCCAAGTATGCAGCGTCCTTCTTAGATGAACTAGGCACAGATGCTTGCTTCATGGGTATCACATTTTTCTCTTGTTCGAAGTTTTGAATCGTTGAAGGCACACCAGTGGCGATGACTAACACTTCACCAAAGTGCGGTAATTCTTCAGATAACGTTACGCCTGTAATAATAAGAGTTTGAGGGCCATCTACTAAAGATTGGAGTGTCGC
Organism: Gammaproteobacteria bacterium; assembly: GCA_022447525.1. Classification (GTDB taxonomy): domain Bacteria; phylum Pseudomonadota; class Gammaproteobacteria; order Arenicellales; family Arenicellaceae; genus Arenicella. Next base: position 4,160 of record JAKVBA010000026.1, on the reverse strand, counting down.
TAGCATTTCTTCATACATGGCTAAACTAGGCTCTTCTCTGCACGTAAGCTGCGCGATAACGCCCTGCGCCCCAATTATGTTTTGCTTGTCTACTAATGGGTTCTCTAGGGCATGTTTTAGTGCTGAGCTTAGTGAACTGTCATCTTCAGCTATACCCACACCTAGCGCAGTATCCCCTTCTAAAGACAGAATGTGACTGAAATCATTAATGTCGACGTTGATATAACCCGTGTTCGTAAGCATTACGATAATGGCTTCGACAATTCTGTGCATTTGAGTGTCACAGTGACGAAATGCAGAGAGAAGCCCTACGGTTTCATCTAGTGCAGAAAGCAATGAATCGTTAGACATAACGAGTGTTGCGTTCGCTTTGCTTCGTATTGTTTCGAGTGCGTTTCTAGCAATGTCGCTTCGCTTGCCTCCTTCGGCTTTGAAAGGAAGCGTAACAAAACACATCACATCGATATCACTCTCTTTGGCTAAATCAATTAGGATTGGCGTTGCACCACTTCCAGTGCCACCTCCCAGGCCAGCGATAATGATAATCAGGTCAGCATCTTTTATTAATGTCGTTAAGGCATCTTTACTCTGAATGGCAGCATTGCTTGCTACATCCGGGTCAGCCCCAGCGCCATAACCCTTTGTTGTCGCTTCACCTATCAATACCACTTCATGATTTGTACATCTATGTAAAGCGGCGATATCGGTGTTAACAGAGCTAAACCTGATATTTTCATGTGAGCAAAGACTGGCCATGTTGCTTACTGCATTACCACCACAGCCTCCCACGCCAATAACGTGAATATTAATTTGTTCAGTTTGAATGTTTTGCATGTGCTTACTTTTGAAAACTAATGTCTTGTAAGCATGGGGCAACTATGCGGCAAAAAATGACGCATAGGGTTGATGACCGCCTATTGGATAGCTCCCATAGGCGTTTTAGGCACCAAAATTACTCTTCATCATCAGAGTCTTTTTTAAATAAAAAGCCAATACCTAAAATGATAACCGCGGTAAGGAAGGCGAAAGGAATCATTAAGCCAGATTCAAGAATTTGAGTAAGATAGTCCATAATGAAACCTCAGATAGTAAGTTTTGATTGAGCTACAAGCTTTTTTGCTATTCTCGCCTCGATAAATGGCGTTTTGCTTACGGCGCTATTTCTTGTTTTTGGACACGGAGGGCTTGATGTCTTTAAACTGCTGCATAGATTTCCACAACGCCCTCTGAGTTTCTTTTCGGTGCAGAGCAAGTCGCACAATGCCGTCTTTATCAAACTCAATATGCTGCAAGTCGACAGAATGCTCTTTATCTTTGTTTGTCATAAAATATTACCCCTGATTGAAGTGAACAGAAGACCCCATGGTTCTCTTCAAAACCTACAATAATGCAATCTTATAATCGCGCTACTTTATGTCTGTTCCTTTGAGTCTTCTCTATCAAATCGTTGTATCTGAGTCGCTATGTTAAGCTTCGCGGAATACTTCAATTGCTCTTTCTCGCAAGTCCAGATGTGACGCAAAATATCGGCATACCTAGGGTTTGTTTGGGAAAGTTGTTTGAGCGCTGAAGCACAAAGCTCTAACGTTAACGAGTCATGGTTTACCATTGTTCCTGTAGCGGTGTAGATCATAGATTCAGATAATGTGACGGTTTTGCCTATATCGTGAAGAAGCGCCCCAACAATACCTAAAGCCTTTTCTTCTTTTCTACCCACCATGTTTTTCGCAAATAACTCAGCTACCCGGATGCTGTGTCTTAACAAGCCACCAATATAGTTATGATGGTAATTTAAGCTTGCTGGGTTTCGAAGAAATGGCACCATTATTCGGCTTTGAATCAAAGTGTGCGCGACGAAGCGTCTTAACGCTTCATACTCAATGCACTCTACTATTTTAACCAGACGCTCAACATCTTCATGATTCTCCGATGCACCTCTAGGAATTAAACGTATATGTCTGTACTTTTCTGGAATTTCATCAACAGCATAGAAAAAGTCAGCAACATGTACCTCACCAACGGTTGTTTTAACTTTCGTTGCTTCAACGTGAACAAAGCCAAAGTGAGAAAGGCGTTTTGTATCGCAATCAATCTTCGTGGCTATTATCTCAAACTGGGTAAATGCATCCATTAACGTAATCACCCAATACGGTCTACCATGCCGGTTAAACCTAACTACGAAACCAGCCATGCAGTAAAAACCTTTAAAACGAGAAAGTTTTTTCGCTTCTGAAAGCTCCGGCTGCAATGAATCAATTTTCATCGTTCTGCCCTCTTTGTTGATACCAGTATAAGACTCGACCTAATTCACCTTTACAGTGTATTAAGTGCTAAGACTATAAGTTCTGGCTGTTCTCAGATAGAACGTTTGAAAGTAGTTGCTCGAACGCAGAACCATCTCTTCGAGTGAGGTTTGGTACGTAGCGACTGTAGATCTCAAATAGCATTTTTGTGTTTGCGTGACCCATTTGACGCGCTATCCATTCGGGCGCTTCGCCTGATGCTAACCACAACGTTGCAGCGGTATGGCGAGTTTCGTATGGCCTACGGTATTCCATACCGATTTTTTTTAATGTAGGTTTCCAAACCCGATCTCTTACATTGCCATGATCTAACGGGTTACCTTGGGAATTCGGAAATACAAATTTCCCATCTCCAGAAACGTCGAACTGGTTTTGAAGCGCTTCCTTGACCAATGTCGACATTTGAATGTCGCGCATGGACCCACGAGTTTTGGTTGAGTCCATTCGCCCTTGGACAAAGGTCTCTCTAATACTTATCGTGCCCAAGTCAAAGTCAACGTACTTCCACATCAGGCCATCAATTTCAGCTGTTCTCATGCCAGTAAAAAAGCGTACTGTGTAGTAATTCCGAAAGTCGACACGCACTGTTTTTAAAAACGTAAGCACTTGTTCTAATGAAAATGGATTAACATCTCGCCGGTCTACACGAAGCGGTGCAATATGTTCAAATTGGCAGCGGAAACCAAACCTGTCAGCAGCCTCGCGTAAAATCATTCGAAGTGGTGTCATGATGTGGTTTACAAAGTCGGTTGAAAGTTGAGTACCATCAGCTTTGGGCTGCATCAGTTTGGCGCGGTACTTCAAAATAGTCGGGCGATCTATTTCGCTAACATCAAGACCCGCAAACTCTTTAGTGAGATACGAAAACACATATATTCTCATGCTATTAACGTAGCTCTGCTTCCAACGTACCTCGTTTTCAGAAAACCACTCCTGGGCAAAGTCTTCAAACGCCCTATTGTTATGCCCTTGAAGAGCGTTAGACGCTTTTTGGTAAGTAGCCTGCATCGCTCGCTTTATGCGGCTTGCTTCTTCATCTTCTTTAACAAAGTTCGAAGCCTTTTTAGAATCTGGAAAATAGTCGCTGTACACAAAGCATTTTAAGCGAATATCTGACTCAATTTGCTTAAGTAGCTTTTCAAGCTTCTTCCTGTTAGCCCGGGTATCTGGCAATGCAGTTTGCTCTCTACATCGTGTATTCAAATACCTGAAATCAAGATACAACTTGGATTCACGAACATTTATGCTACCCATGACACACTCTCCCCGATGCCATCGGAATATATGAAGCATTTCGAACTGCACTTTCATACAAATACGCTTCTACCTCTTCCCAAATGTATAGAATTTTTCTACCATTGAACGGTCGAATGTAATGCTTACCTTCGATAAAGATAGAGTCTCGCAGCTCCGCATTGATGTAGTTGGCGCTAAATTTAATTCGGGCTGAGAGCTCTTTTGCTGTGAGTAACGTTTGTTTCATAAAGGCCTCCTTTGACCTGTTTTCGTCTTCACAAGACAAATATACAAGTCATTTTTCGTCTTATCAAGACAATTTTATATGTTTTTTGGTAACCGATTTTGATTAAGTACAAGATTAGAGAGCTGCTAAAACAGAAATCCGAACAAGAAGGCAGAAAAATAACGCTTTCGTTTTTAGCTAATGAGGTAGGTATTCAAAGCTCTGCTATGAGTAAAATAGCCAACAACACTGGCTATCACACCAGCATCACTACGTTAGAGGCTTTGTGTAAATTCTTTGATTGTAAAATTGAGGATGTGATTGAGTATGTGCCGGATTAGTGCACGGCTACAACTCTCAAGCATTTTAATAATTAATGAACGAAAATCGCAATT
>JAKVBA010000025.1 GCA_022447525.1 Gammaproteobacteria bacterium | reverse complement strand
TCGCCAACGTCCTCTCGAGTCATCCATTTTTGCTGGACACCGATTGCTAAGTTTTTTGCGAGCATCAAATCCGCATGGTCGCCACCAAACTCACTGAGCGACTCAAACATCGATACAGCTGTTGGTTGTTCTAAAGTAGCTGTGTCTTTTCCTATCCAAACAAAAAATGCGGTCATACATGAAGTCTATCTTATTTTCAAAGTGTGGGATGTAAGAAACCGTATCAGTGGGCTGTTTTGAAGCCCTCATTAATAGACTACTGTCAAGTTAAATATTAAAAGGCATGAAATAAAACATAAATGCAAATGAGAATGATTGTTATTTATATAAATAATTGTTAAATTACGTCCCGATTTGATTGAACGAATGCGTACTCGTCATTAAATGCAAAGAGCCCTTAATTAGAAAAACAAAAAATAAACACCTTAAAGGCATTAATTTAAATATGAAAAGACAGATTCTGCTGTCACAAATGAAAGCTATGAACAAAACTAAAGTGGCCCTATTCACTGCTTCGCTAATTGCTAGCCAAGCAACTATCGCCCAAACTAAAGAGAATATTGATGAAGTAGTTGTAGAGGGACAAGTCTTGTCGAGTAACGAGATCAATTCGATAAAGGCTCCTACACCAATCATCGATGTACCCCAAAGCCTATCGATTTATACAGCTGAGCAAATTACTGAGCAAGGCATCAACAGTATCGGCGAGATAATCGACTACACAGCGGGTGTGAACACCTCACAAGGTGAAGGCCATCGTGATGCAGTTGTATTCCGAGGTGTGCGCTCCACTGCAGACTTCTATATCGACGGAAACAGAGACGATGTTCAATACTACCGAGGTTTGTATAATGTAGAACAAATCGAGATTCTGCGCGGACCAAACGCGTTATTGTTTGGTCGTGGTGGCACCGGTGGCGTATTGAACCGTGTCTCTAAAAAAGCCAAAATAGACCAAGCGTTTACTGGCTACAAAGCATCTGTGAACTCCTTCGGCGGTGTTGGTATTGAGCTAGACAGTAACTTTTCTACTGGAGACGCCTCAGCAGTCAGGATCAATGCCATGTATGAAAGAGTCGAAAACCACCGCGATTTTGTTGACGGTGATCGTGTCGGTTTCAACCCTACGGCAAAGTTCGAACTCACTGAAAATTCTGTTCTCGATCTATCGTATGAATACGTCAACCATGACCGCTTTATTGATCGAGGCATTCCAACAGGTGCTGACGGCAGACCGGTCGAAGCGCTCGAGGACGTTGTCTTTGCGGACCCAGAATTAAACCTAACAGAGCTAGAAGCACACCTGTTTCGCGCCGCTTTACAGCACAATTTCTCTGACAGCTTGAAAGGTAACTTCAGTGCGTTCTATGGTGACTACGACAAGTTATACCAAAACTTTTACGCAGCAGACTATGAGCCGGCAACCAATGTGGCAACCCTAGATGGGTATGTGGACACAACTGATCGAAGCAACCTGATTTTGTCTGCAAACTTGGTAAACGAGTTCAGTGCAGGCAATACGGAGCATACTTTTATTTTTGGTGCCGAGTACATTGACACGAGCTCAGATCAAGATCGCTTCAATCCAGTGTTCAGTACCAGTGGCACTGATAAAGAAGATTTTCTTGCAACACGTCCACTGTCTTTCAGTGGTGGTGCTGGTATCACGGCAATGAACGTTCCCACAACTTACGCATTCTCGGCTCTAAACGACGATACTCGAGTTGATTTGTCAGTTAATTCTCTTTATGTCCAAGACCAAATTGCGTTTTCGGAGAGTTTTGACCTATTAATCGGTGCGCGTTACGACAGTTTCGACATCGATGTATTCAATGCAAAGAACGGAGAGAGTCGTAGCCGTAAAGACAGCGAAGTATCTCCCCGATTAGGTTTTATATACAAGCCACAGGAAAATATTTCGCTTTACGCAAGCTATAGCGAATCCTTCTTGCCACGAAGTGGCGAGCAATTCGCTAACATCAACGGCGATAACAACCGCTTAGATCCAGATACATTTGAAAACTCGGAAATCGGTTTAAAGTGGGATTTCGAAAGTGGCTTGAGTATGACTGCTGCTCTTTTTGAAAATGAGCAAAATAGGCCCGTGGTATCGGACAGTGACTCATCAAGGTTTGATGTTATCAAATCCGAGATTTCAGGTTTCGAATTACAGTTAAACGGTCAAGTTACAGATTCATGGTACTTGACTGCAAGCTACACAAATCTTGACGGAGAGACGAATAGCAGTGGTAATGTGCCTCGTGAGATTCCTGAAAACATGTTTTCGATGTGGAACAAATACCAGGTGTCGGATAGCTTTGGATTAGGCTTTGGGGTCACTTACCAAGATGAAAGCTTCATAAACAACAGCAACAGCGCAATTCTACCAAGTTACACACGCGTAGACGCTGCTGCCTATTATGACGTCTCTGAGCAGCTCAGAGTACAGCTAAATGTTGAGAACATGACCGATGAGTTATATTTCCCTAACTCTCACTCGACTCATCAAGCAACTGTAGGCGCACCTTTGAATGCAATGTTGACGTTGACTGGTAAGTTCTAAATACTAAGTTGATATCATATGGGCGGCTTTGGGTTTATCCAAAGCCGCCTTTTTTATTGACTACAACCCGGTACTTTAAGATAGCCTGGTCAAGACAGGTGTTCCCAACTTAATCGACTACCAAAGAAATCAGCATCATCACTAGGCAGCAGCAATCTCTACATCCCTTGGTTTCAACAGGCTACCCAGTTTCTCCTGTCCGAGCTCATCCGAAAAATCACCCTGTTTAATCGCAACCTTGCCTCCAATCAATACTAAATCAACCACCCCTTCCGAGCGGTTTACAAGCTGCTCATGCTCGTACTCTTCTCTGTATATACGCTGAATATTAGCCTCACCGTCATAACCGTTTAATGCTTGTGGGTCCACTAAGATCAAATCAGCGACATCGCCTTCGTATATAGTGCCTCGATCAACATTGAAAACATCGGCAGCATCCTTTGTTAGTCGCTTTACCATAAAGGCTACGTCCTTCTCTCCGCCCTCGGCAGCGAGCTTCAAACTTCTTAGATTAACATCGTAAAAAGCCATATTGGTTAGGTGTGCACCACTGTCGTTAAAACCCGGAAGAAGTGTCGGATCCATTAGTAATTCTCTGACAGTGCTCGTGTCTCTGTTAGCCGTAATCGTAAACCAGGAGAGATCGGTATCAAACGTACGCAGCATTTGAAGCATAAAGTCGGCTTCATCAGCAACCCAGAAAAAATCGCTATTGATCAGTTCTGCCTCCTCTGATGATACCTCTTCAGATAGATTACCTGCCTTGAATGAAACTACGCGATCTAGCGCTTGCTGAAAGGTCATACCCTCCCAATTTTTTTGTGGGCAAACATCAATCGTCATTTGCTCTAGATCTCGATCAAACGCGTAATCTTCGATCCGAAGTTTTCTTTTTAATCGTGCAAGATTAAATCCAGATTTGCCTTTCATCCACATTGATCTAAACACTTTGATGTATTCGGGATCGTTAAGAATTACTTGCCGTGCTGCTCGATCTTCTAGATCTGTTTCATTCAAAGCACGAAGCTCGGGGATTTCTTCTGCAATTGGTGTCACCGCACCGTCCGACCATATTTTAAATCTTGCTCCTAATGCTTGCATGTAAAACTTCCCGTTTAAAAACTTTGAATTCAACATTTTGTTCAGCAACCTGGTCAACTTAATGAGATTTCGATTTGTAGCAACGTCTAATGCTGCAACAACTGTGGTTTTAAGAGGTTTACCGTGCAGGCGTCCGGAAGACAGTAAAAACGTTTTAAACACATCAATAGGTGAGTCTTTTGGTGGAGTTGCCTGCCACAAACGTTCTTCTTGACGCACTACCTCTGTGAGCTGTTTTATCTCATCGTACTTAGCGAACTGGGTCGGAATAGTTTTGTGACAATTTGGTTGGTTTGCCAGATAATGGAAAGGTAAGGCATCGGTTGAGAATCCAGCGTAGCCAATCTTCAAGCCATCACGCAATTTTCGCTGCATATCCACGATTTCCTCCTGCGTGGGATCTCGGTTGACGCTTGCCTCAAAGCCCATGGCTTCGATTCTCAACATAGAGTGGGGCATCATCGTGATCACATTTGGACCGAGTTTTACCTCTTCTAAATGCTCAAGATATTCTCTGGGCGTATTCCAGGTAACTTTATCTGCACACTTTCTAAGTACCGATTTTGGCATATTTTCGACACGCGCATAACAGTCAACAATGGGATCAAAACCATTTCGCCGTTGGTTACCAAAGGCGAGACCCAGGCTGCAATTTGCGATTGCCACTGTGGTAGTACCATGACGAGTCGATTCTGGTAAACCGGGTGAGACTTCCAATTCAAGGTCATAATGGGTGTGAATATCAAACAGCCCTGGCATTGCCCATTTTCCAGTAGCATCGAATTCCTGTTCAGCCTGATAGTGATTTAAGCTTGTGCCTCTTGCGAGTATCTTTCCATCTTTGATTGCAATGTCTTCTGTGATCGGCGCTTGCACATCGTTAAACACTCGTGCGTTTCGAATTAAAATATCGGCTTTCATATCACCACCCTCATTTACCAGTTTTTTAGTATTAACTTTTATGTTTAGTTTTAACGCCAGTGCAGCTTTGCTAATCCGCGTTTTGCAAAGAGAAGAAACTAGCCAGCATAGTTGCGCCAGTTTTCAGCAGGGTTTCACTGTCAGAGCTGGTATCTCCGAATACCATTTGATGAACTAACCCCTCTCCCATGGCATATAAACTCTCGCTAACCGCTTTAGGATCAGACAGCTCAAAATCGCTCAGATACTTTAATACGATCGACCTCATCAAACGCTCGCCCTTCTGCATTATGGTATTCAAACCACCATCAATTGATCGCCGCTGTTCTAGTACTTGATGCAGCTCTGTCTCCTGCATGTGATACACATATAAGAACTTCAAGACGCGATAAAAAACTTCAAAAGTCTCCAACTTGACACCATCGTCAATTGAGTCCGACTCGATCTCTGAACCAACTAAATACCCCTGATTCTGGAGTATCAGCACCTGCTCATGGAGCTCGGCGTAACGATTCTCAGCGATGACTCGCAAAATATCGTTCTTATTTTCAAAGTACTGATAAAAAGTGCCTGTCGCGACCCTTGCTCGTGCGGCTATCGATTTGGCAGTAGCAACATCAAACCCCGAATTTGAAAATTCGTACCGCGCTGCCTTTAGTAGTGCAACGCGCTTTTTTATTGCTCTTTCTTGCGTGGGTAAGTTTTTCATCTTTTTTCTTACTACAACCAACTCAAAAATGAGTTTGCATAAAATTGAACTTGACGTCAAGTTCAATTTATTAAAAAATAACTCACAATCGAAGAAATTGAAATGGAGCACCATCAAGTATGTCGCAATTTAAATCCAGCAAACTAAATAGATGGCACGATAAAGGGCAGACCGGCAATCTTAAATGCCGTTTAGGTTCCTTCGATATATTTTGGATTGACCAACAAGCTCAGAACAAAGAAGACGAAAAAAGCGAGACTATTGTACTTATCCACGGCTTTCCTACCTCCAGCTTCGACTTTGACGGAATTTGGGAGCAATTAAACCAGCAATATCGGCTGGTGACATTGGATATGTTGGGGTTTGGTTTCTCAGACAAGCCAAACCATAGGAAGTACACAATTCACCAGCAAGCTGATTTATTCGAATCGCTAATTAGACAACTGAACCTCAATTCATACCATGTTGTTGCTCACGACTATGGTGTATCGGTTGCACAAGAACTACTAGCTAGGCAGCTCGATGGTAATGGCGAGGGAAAGTGGTTATCTTGTCTATTCCTAAATGGTGGGCTTTTTCCCGAAACACATAGAGCACTATTGATCCAGAAATTGATGCTGAGCCCAATCGGCAAGGTAATAAACAGCCTCACCGGTCTGTCGGCTTTCTCTAAATCTTTTAGCAGTGTTTTTGGTGAAGCCACGAAACCCACGGCTAAGGAGTTGGACGAGTTTTGGGAAGCGATCTGCTATAAAAAAGGCCGACACTTGTTCCACAATTTGATCACCTATATCCTCGATCGAAGAGAACATCGAGAGCGCTGGGTAAGCGCATTGAGGAACTCGAATGTGCCAATTGCTCTTGTCAATGGTTCGGTTGATCCGGTTTCTGGCGCTCACTTGGTAACACGTTATAAAGAACTTAAATGTCGTCTAGATTACCTCAAAGAACTACCCATGATTGGTCACTATCCTCAGGTCGAAGCACCAAATGAAGTAGCCATCTCGATATTAGAATTCATAGGCCGAATTTGATCAAAACCTAGTCGACATTAGATTCGCTAGAGGGCGTGGGGTGTTGTTGTTCAATCTGAGTCTCGATTTTTTCATCCGGAGACCCCGGTGACAATAGTCCATCAGCCTGCCTCGACTCGTATTCAGCCATCATAAGCTTTTTGATCACTGGTACTGGCGCGTTGCCGTAACTCAAAAACGCATTATGAAAGTCTCGCAAGTCAAATTTGTCCCCGAACTTTGCCTTTAATTCTTCTCGAAAGGCGTATATTTCTGAATAACCACTAAAATAACTCGTTAATTGAACTTGGGACAACGTCGCTCTGCGCCATTTTCCCTCTGCTTCAGTTTGCTGTTGGAAAGCTTGATTGACCAATAACTCAAGGCCCTCTTCTCGCTCCATACCAAGAACCTGAACACTGTAGTCTAAAATGGTGTTCATCACTACTCGCAAATTCCATTTGCTATACATCAGCCACATCTCTGGCTCATTGTCGGCATAGCCAGCCTCTAACATCATTCGCTCAGAATAGACTGCCCAACCTTCAATCATCGCACCATTAGCAAATATCGATTTAATTTTACTTGGACTTTTATTCGCGTGTACGAGCTGTGTATAGTGACCAGGAATGGCCTCGTGAATATTGAGAATCTGAAGAATCCAGTGGTTATATTCTCTGAGGTAACTTTCAGCTTGCTCGTCGGTATAAGCATCCAATGGCGAGACGTTATAATACGTGTTTGCAGTAGCATCATATGGCCCTGGCGCATTAATTGAAGCCCCGGCTATTCCTCGTTGATACTCCGGTGTCAAGC
>JAKVBA010000024.1 GCA_022447525.1 Gammaproteobacteria bacterium | reverse complement strand
CAGCCAAAGCCAGTGCATTCACCAGAAAGCATTACAATCATGCCGCGTTTAATGCGCTCTACGCTATCACCTTCTACTTTAATATAAGACTTACTGTTAAAAACATTGTCTTTGTCTACCATTTCGCCCGTAGCAATCTTCACTAACTCACCATCAATTTCTTGGTAAATAGCAACGGCAGCTTCTTCTTTCGCACCATGTAAACGGCCTAAGTTTGTTTCGAAGTATATTTCACCTTCAGCCTTTTTAGCTCCGGTGATCATACCTTGCGAGCTTACATACTTGCTCAGCGTGACATAGTCATCGTCCCCTTTTACCAATAGGTCAGCAATAGCGCCCTTAATTGCGCCATTTATCATGCTTGTCTCGTCACATTTTTTGCTTGGTGGGTTTTCTTTTGAGCCGCTTTCTCTGCCAGTTAGGTTTACCGAAATAATCTGTTTCATCGAAGGCAACGCGCGAATTTGAACATTTCCTTTCACTTTGCCTGTGTAGTCGCACTCGGCTGGGTAACGGATGGTTTCTCCGTCTTTGTTTTTGCGTGAGTCTGCTTTCTCGTATTCACTACTCCAAGAATAGTCTGTGATTGTCGGAATGATCAAAAACTTTGCTTCTACAGGCCCTTGGTAGGCTTCGTAGGTTTCTGATAAGTTTTCTTTTAACTGAATTTCATCAATGAAGCGTTGTGCTAGCTGACGGTCTATAACTTCGGAACCACTCTCGTTAACAAACGCAGTCATATTGTCTACAAACATACTTTGAATGAATGACGGTACATCGCTTTTTACGCCTGGTGCAACTAAAAGCTTATTGCTTTGAACGTTGGCTGCATCAATGGGTGCGCCGGGCAATGCTGGTATATTAAAATCAGGGTAAGTTGGCAAGGCCGTTGGGGCAGTAGAGCCGCACGCAGTGATGGTAAGTGCAGCGGCTAAACTAGTTAAGTAGTGTGCTTTTCTCATTCTCTCAGTACCTTTAGATTTTTATTTTAGTTTCACGCGTTGCAGTAACGCTTGCTCTGCTCTAGCAACAGACTCACTGCTAGATGTGAAAGAGGCGCCTTTTACTTTAAAAGAATCTTTAAATTGCAGTGACTCTCTTTCATCAAAAACAAGGATTTCAGCGGTTAAAATGGTGAAGTGCGTCTTTTTAAACATTGAAGATTTGGCTTTTACATTAAACTGTACATTCCCCGTGTTCTCACCTTGGCTAACCACGTCAAATCCTTGTTTTTTCAACAACGCTTTTGTTGAATTTTTTAGCGCGCTAGTTACAGGCTGTGAGAAGGTTAGCGTGTACCGGTTACGCTTTTTGCAGCGTTTGTAAGTGCGGTCGAAGGTGTTAATAGTGTTATTAAACTGCGCTTCAGCACCCTCCTCACTGCCAATACCTATGTATGCTGGTATTAACTCGTTTAGCAGTGCTCTTTTATTTTCTTCATTACTCAATGCGTAAAAACACGAAGGGGCGTAATGATTCTCGAATTCTTCAAGAGTAAACAGTAAGTCGCTATTTATGGTGTCGAGTTGATGTTTTATAGCGCGTTTAACTTGCTCGCGTTCAACCCGTACAAGCACCTGCCAAAGACTGTTATTTTCTTGAGAATCAATAACTTCTACATTGGGTAGCTCTATACCTCGGCTCTCAGCTATTACTTGTGACTGGGCATCAACTTGAGTTCTATTAGAGTGTTTTGTTTGGTTGATTTTGGTGCTTACGTTTACCCTTGTAGCCAGTTTCATCACAATATCTGCCATGGCCGCTTTTTGCGAGAGGTCGTAGCTGGTGTCGGTACCTATGCCATAAATATATTTTTCTGAATCTGGCGGTAATTCAACGGCCGCTGCGGAAGATACAGCAAACAGCAAAAGGTAAAGTAGTTGTCGCATTATCAAACCTCGGCGCTAAATGTGTTGTGAAAAGTACGCTTTACTGCCTAATACTTTCTCTAAATAGCGTTGCGTTTCAGTGTGTGTTTTACTTTTTATAACGTGCATCACTTGCTCTGGCGTCATCTGATTAATTTTCTCAATAGCTGCCATCCTGCCGCGCTTACCATTGTTGAATGCTTTTGAGAGGTTGCCTATGCCAGTATTATAAGCGGCTATAGCGCAGTACAAGCGGCTGGTGGGGTTTTCAACTTCTTTAAGATAACGCGTCATTAAAATATTGAAATATGCGCTGCCATATTCAATATTGCGTTCGCTGTCATACAGCTCTTCAGGCGTTGGCTTTTTATCACTGGAAAATACTTGCTTATTCACATCTGCGCCTGCGGTGGCGGGGACGATTTGCATTAACCCGTAAGCGGGGATATGTGATTTGGCCAGAGGGTTAAAGTGGCTTTCGGTTTCCATTACTGCCAGCAGGGTATCTTCGGCTACTTGCCAACGTGAAGACTGTTGTGAAACGGCATTTAAAAAATCAGCTGCTTTTTCGTAACGCGCCCGCTGCAGTTGTATTTTATAAGAACGCGTGTTTTTGGCTGTTGCGTCAACCTTTGCTTCTGATACTTCATTAAGTTGTGTAGTGAGCGTCGCCACTGTTTTTGTGGCTTGTTCTTTTGTTTGCTTCGGCACATCTTCTCTGGAAGCAAACTGTTCGACTTCTCTTATTTGCTTCTCTAAGCGAGCTTTAGTTCGTTGCGTAACTAATGCAGCCTGTTTTTCTACGGGTATCGCCTTTGCAGCAACTATCGATTTTGCTAAATCAGCATCACTTTTTATTCCCAATGCGTTAAGCAAGGTAGGGGCTGCGCTTTTATTGTTTTTTAGCGTGGGAATGTGTGCTTTTTTCGCTGAGTTACCGTCTAAAATGACAAATTCAGGGTTTACTTCTTTTGCTTCAGATGCTGACAACTTTAGCGTGCTTTCAATCGCAGCTTTGACAAAAACGTTCTGTTCCTGTTCATTAAGTGTGTTGAATTCGTCGTCACGAATACTCACCTCAATAGTGTCTTTTTCGAAATCGGCAATGACTTTTATATTATTATCGTTTGAATATGCCACGTACTCAGTGGTTGAACTCAGCTCAGCTACGCCCCACTTTTCGATTAACTTTTCTTTAAATGCTTCATACCGCTGGGAGTAATCGTTAGCAAAGCGTTCGTACCTCTCTTTATGCTTTTCCTTATAGGCATCAAACTTTGACTGTTGCGCCACTGAAGGTGCGCTTAATAGCATCGATGCAATAACTGCCTTCTTTAACGCTCTGCTTTGCAACATGGCAAGTATGTCCTTATTTCTTGTAATACAAAGAGTATTCAAAATTGGTTAAAACCGAGTCGGCAATGACTGATAGATCATTTTCACCTGCGCCGTAAAAGTTATTTATGGCTTTCGTAGTTAACTGCCTCACTTTGGTTAACGCCTCTGATGATGTCTCATCCATATTTAAGGTGTTGTAGATATCTCTCAGTTCTTCACTGGGCAGTTGTACCTCGACACCGTAGCTGATAGCACCAAAGTAGTTGTTAACGAATAACTTTTCTTTACCAAGCTCTTCCTTTACTAAAAGGTATTCAATATTGTTGAAATCTAGCGTGAAATCTTCAAAAGTGCCGTAGTTATCGGCAATGCTAGTTTTGTCGTCGGTAGCGGTCTTTGTGAGGAGACTATGCGGCACAAAGTCATCAATTAGGCTTGTGATGGTGTATGCACTTACACGGTTTTCTTCTACTATCAGCGTTAGTATGTATTTTTCTTTTAGGTAATAAGCAAAGCTGATTTCATCATTGTATTTACTGGTTTTGATTAACTGCGGCTCGCCAATAAGGTTTTTTATATAGCGTAAATTACTGCCTACATTTATACGATCTAATGCCTGATATTCGTATTGATGCGTGAAGTTAGAAAGAGTAAGTCGCCAGGCTTCAACAATAACGTCTTTAGTGTCTCCCCACTGACCTAAAGCCATAAGACCAAGAGCACCAGCTACAAAGTATTCATAGACTGATTTTTTGCGACCAGGCGCTGTGTCAGCCTCATCTGAACTTCTCTGATTTTCACTCATCACTTAAATCCGTTCTACAGCTGATTTTCCGACTTTAAAAAGTTCAGATAAAGTAATGTTTCATCTTCTGGACTTAACTTAGTAGGAGCACTATTGATAACGCGTTCAAATAATCTCTTTGCGTTGTCTTCAGAAACAGTGACCAATGCACACACATTTTTCTGTTGACCCATTTGAGCGTAATCGACCTTGGTTACTTTCGAGCCCTGAAGCGCTTGATTTACGAACTGGGTAGTAGTGGTAGAAAAGTCAGTGTTAGTGGTACTGCTACTAGCACTAGATACCGTTTGTGCATATTGTTCTTGTAGAGAAGATACGCGAGCATCTAATTGGGCCGCCAACTCAGTACGCGCCATAGTAGCAGCCTGAGTTTTATCCATAGAAAAGCTGTTTGATGCTGCTACACAAGATGAGGCTGCTAAACCAGATTCTACTGTCGGGGTTGTTACCCAAGAGGGCAGGGTCATCCCCATATCTGTAGCATTTGTTTTTGGTGTTGAGCTACAACCTGCTGCTAAAGCAAGCGTAGTAGATAAAGCGATTAACTGAAGGTTGCGTTTAAGCACTATTAACTCCATTTACATTTGCGGACAGGAACACCGCGTTCAAATCCATTTGATTGCATATTGGCTATATTAGCGCCATTTAATTTAAATTACAGAGAAAAATTTGGGCATAACGGTTATTTTTCATAATTAGGTATAGAAAAATATACCTTTCGAGAGGTGTTGCTCTCTCCGTAACAAACTTTTAATAATGTAACTTTCGAAGTTAGCGCTAATCCACCAACTGTCGCAACGCCTTGATACTGTTACGTTGCAATGCGGGCAGCTAATTACAACATGCGCTATCAGCTAGACTATTCAGTGAAAGAAATCAATATCTCACTTTCACATAAAGTTCGCTGTGTTAACGTAGCCAAGATTAAAAGCACCCAAATAGCATTAACTATTCGAACAAGTAGCAGTATGTCAGTAAAGAATTATCAAAAATTCTACCAGCCCTTAAACGCAGTACATTCGGCTGACTTTAACCGCTGTATTTACTGTGGCTGCGAGGCGGCCCGCCAAGACTTTATTCCGCCTATAAAATTCATTCACGACTGGCAAAGCGGACATCTACAGGCCGACTTTATTTCCGTACCCTCATGCAACGAATGCTTCGACCTGCTAAAAAACGAAAATAACGCCACGCTAGAACCCAGAATTACCGTGTTAAAAAAGCTATTGGCGGAAAAGTACAAAAAGGCCATTAGGGTTTATAACCACTGGAGTATGGAAGAAATAGAAGAAATGGATGCCGCATTTCAAATAAGCCTAAAAGGCGGCATGCGATTAGGTAAAGAAACCCTTTCACGCCTTCAATTTGCTGGGTTCGACTATGAAGTAAACGGCAGCATAACGAGGGTGGCAAGACCACAGCGCGACGGGTTCAAAGTATTCGATGAAGAGTTTAGCAGCTTTAGAGAAGCGCTAGCCTTTGCCAGCGCTACCTACAAAATAAAGAAAAGCCGGCTAAGCCAGCTTTATTTCGATAATGATGAAAGCTTTGATAGGGCGATTGAGGCTTTTCATGGGTTGGTTGAAGACCATCATTCCTGACCGTTTTTTAAGAAGTACAAGTCAGAAAACCCCATTTTTGCAAATTCGGTATCTCTGAAGTTTCTTACGGTTTTTTTGTCTTTACTGATAGCGGCAAGTTGCTGTTCAGTTTGCAGGAACTGGGAAAGGTCTATTCCCTCAGCATCGGCCACGGCTTCATGCATATTTTGATGGCGGCTGTAAGAAAAATTTATCTCTTTTGCCACACCTTTAAACTTATAACGTACTTTATGGGCCATGTTTTACTCACGTTGGTCGATGAAATTCAAAAACGGTCTAACCGCTATTATAAACTCAATTAGTGCTAATGATTACCGTAATAAAAAAAAGCGGGTGGCAAAACCATAGTGCGAAGTGTTTAAAGTATTCGATGAAGAGTTTAGCCGTTTTAAAGAAGCGCTAGCTTTTGCCTGCACTACTTACAAAATAAAAAAGCCAGCTAAGCGAGCTTTATTTCGACAACGATGAAAGCTTTGATAGGGCTATTGAGGTTTTTCACAGTCTCACCGAAAATAAGTGATAGAGGGTGCGAGTAACGTTCTTTGATGTAGGAAAAATGCTTATATTCAAGTGGCTTACTTAAATACTTAAGATTGGTTAATTATACCAATCTGTCGACGAATTCCATTGTGTTGCTGAAACCATTAATGTTAACTTACTAGACTAAAGACTAACTATAAGGATGTAGAATGCGTTTTATTGACGTTTTAAGCGTATTGTCTAAATCTTCCCCTTATGCAGTTTCTACTGAAAATAAATATCCAGATCTGAATAACTTATTAGACAAGGTCAAAAAGGATCTGTATGTAACTATGCCGATTGAGCAAAAAGTTAAAGAGGTCATATCTTTATTAAATGATCGACCTCGACAAGTCTTTTTCTTATGCGGTAGCAGTGGAGATGGTAAGTCTGAGTTGTTGGTTAATACCATCGATGAAGCTGAGGAGCATGTTCGCTTCCATCTCGATGCAACCCACAGTTTTGATCCACATGAAAATGCAGTACAAACTCTCGATAAACTATTTGACGAATTTGAGCAAGGTAAGTTTTCTTTAGTCGTGGGTATTAATGTCGGCATGTTGGGCAATTACGAGCAAGAAGGGCGAAATACGCTTTTTAAGTCAGCAATAAAGGCTTTCCAGCAAAATAAGACAGAAGTGGCTGGTTTTACCTTTGTTAGCTTTGAAGATTATCCGAAATTTGAGATTACCCCAAATGGAGTCCAAGCCGATTTTGCTCGCAAGGTTATGGCTCGCATTACGTCACCTGACTCATTATTGTTCAAAATCTATCAGCGAGAGAGCGCTCACCAACCAGATGCCGAAAGCCAACGCGTGGTAATAAATTACCGCCTAATGTGCTTGCCTGAAGTGCAGGACGTTATCGTCGAGTTGCTGTTTAAAGCCCGTTTGGTACGAGACCAATTTCTTACTGCAAGGGGTCTTTTAGATTTCGTCTATCATTTGCTTACTGGTGCTGGCTATTTGTTCGATAACTTATTCAGCGGTGGCGACAATGAGTTGGCTGATAAGTTAGTTGAGTTTGACCCGGCATTACTGCGCACAAAAGTGATAGACCGCTTTTTAATGTCGGAAGATCTTAAATTGGAAAATAGTCAATTTGATGTGTTCTGCACTGAAGTTGCACAAAAATATGCTCTTCCTAGCCTTTCGAATCCAAAGTCATATATCAGATTATTTTACATACTCAAAAATAGTGAATTGGATGCTAACTTCACTCAACAGTTTCAGCGAGACTTTGTACAACACCTACTTAGCGATTATCTCGATGTTTATCGTGCGCATGTTTTTTTTGAAGACACGCCAGCGTGTCGGGAAAAGCTCAAAGCCTTTTACAATAAAAAGCTGATATCAGCGCTTCGCTTGTACATCAACCGTAATGCACCGCAACTTTCTAACAAGCAGTTTTTGGTAGCGCAACTTGAAAACTACAAAATAGCGTCGCAGCTCGAGATAAAGCTTGATATCGCTGCAATTAAAGCCAATAAAACGGTTAAATCAAATACTTTTCATGCTCATCTAAAAATTGGGGCGCATTTGTTAGACTTTGAAGTCAACATCAACCTGTTCGAGTTGCTCGATCGCATTAATGCCGGATATCGGCCGAGCAAGAATGACCGCAGTGCAGTGATTCTGCTCAATGACGTTGCCAGTAGAATCGCACTTATTGCACGCGAGTCCAACGAATTGCTGATCAGTACAGAGTCTTCACAATATAAGTTCAGCTTGGATGACGACTACATTGAAGCTGAGGAGTTATAAATAGATGCCATTAGCCGATAAACTTGAGCCTCAGGACAACAGCGCTGCAGTGTATTTTCCGATTTCTGCCCGCAGCGATAAAAGCAATGAATTCGATTGGGAAATAATAAACCGCTTTTTTGTTAGTGCTCTGTTCTCGATTTCTGTTAACGACAAAAAACTTGCGCAGTTCCAGTTACGCTGTAAAGAACACTTTCTAAATAAATTAAGTGACCCTGCAATGTGGGATGTGGTCGAAAAAATTTATTTCTCTAAGTACGGCATTAAAAACATTGCTCCGGAAATGCAAATTTTTAGCGGTAGTTGGGCTGAAGACGCTAACCCCGCACCAGCCAATCGAATCGCTAATGTAATAATGACGATATTGGGAGACGTGCATCATAGTGCTTCAGCAGACCTAAAACTGAATTTTATTGAAAAAGAAATTCGCACTGCTTTTAAGGCTGAGTTTAAACCAAATAAAACTTCGGTTAAGGGGGCAGCTTTACTACCTTACTTACCTCCACTCACAGATGTTTTTCGAGCGGATTTACATTATTTACTCAGCAAGCAGCATTACTTTCTGGAACATCTCACGCACTTCTTACGTTTTTATGTATTTATTTACACCAGCCAAATGGCGTTGACGATAAACAGCTGGAAAGATGGAGAGCCCCAAAAGCTGAAAGATTGTTACTTTATTTTGGATAACGAAAAAGCTAGTAAAGAGCGCAGTATGTTGCGCGATCGTGGCTGTAAACAGGTTGAAAATGGCATAGAGTTTTTATTTCCAGTGTTGTCTATGAACGAGTCTTTGCAAGACAAAGAACTGGGGATCGTTCCACTGTGGGCCTTGTATCCGCAGCTCACCGATGATGCATTAACTAGACTTGTAGAATATGCAGTTGCCTTTGCACAAAAAAGAGACCTAAATTTTGAACCGGCAAACATCACAACATTAGATGAAGCCATATTAGCATTACTCGATTTATCAAAACGGCAGTTTAACAAGGGTGAGACACGCTCTGCCGCGGGCAATAAATTCATCAATTTCACTAAGTCAGCGTTATGCAGCAACTTTACCCGCACCCGAGGTAGTGCAGGTAAGGTTTTTGTGATTGACCAGGAATACTTACTATTACTCACCAACTTAGCTATTGGCGAGCAAGGTAAATTGCGTTTACACGAGTTAATTATTGAATTTCAAAAGCGTGGTGTATTTTTCGACCGCGAGAGCCAAGGTGCTTTGGTCGAGTTTTATGAGCGCCTGGGTAATGTTGAGCGCTTAAGTGATAGTGGGGATGCAGTATATGTCAAAGCGACAATATGAGGATTTTTTGGTAGCGCGCTTTTGCGACTGGGCGTCGCAATATCTACGTATTGGCGAACGTATTCATTTTCGCTCGCCGGATGATGCAAATAGTTTACTGCTGTATGAGGCCTTTATCAGGCGAACGGTGGCAGAGCTTGAGGTCGTTATTGAGCAAAAATCCAGATACTTTCCGTACTTGCAGATCGGTAGTTATCAAGTTATTCCAGTGCTACATGCAGAGCGTGGAGTGGGTTTTACCGATAGCTATATTTCAACACTGCGAGACTTGGTCTCTACCTCACAGGGGCAATTAAAAAACAGCATTTTGCTAATTATCCATAACTCGTCGCTGGACACACTTAATAACTCATCGCGCAATCTTTGTCTGGCCGAGCATGATGTTTGGAATCCTGCGGTAATCCGTGACGCGCTAAAAGATATGATTGAGCCTCACGCTGCAAGTCGAACAATTTCAGAAGCACTATTGGACTATCAGTTCAATTCGATCCTGGCCGACGGCGCGACCATGTTTGGTTTTCGTGACCTTTATAATGCTGTGCAAGATGGTCATATCGAATTTAAAGAGCTTAATTTGTTGGATGACCCGGCAATTGGCGGTTGGGACAACGCTGCTGCCATTGACAAACGTCTGGCTGAGAATAAAAAGCTAAAAGAGCAAATTGAACACTTAGTCGAGCAGTATCCGTCTGAACTTAATGCAAAGTTGAAAGAGCTTGATTTCAGTGAAAAGTTTATCAAACAGCATTTCCCAGATGGCGACCTGGTAAGCTGGCGCAGTACGTTGGATTATGGCGAATGCAAAACAGAGCAACAGAAAAACAGAGAAAATCTGTTGGAGCTAGAGAGCGAAAGCGTCGATTTCGGCCATAAGGTTTACCCAGGCGCAAAAGCTGATAGCGGCGCAGGCGCTAGAGAGCGATACTTTATCATTGAAATCCTCGAAGCTGAGCCGCAATTCAAACTGAATTTAAGTTTTATTAATGGTCAAATCAAAGATGACCAGGTCAAGCTTAGGCCGCAAGATAAAAACATCTCTGTTACGGTAAATAAGCGCTCGAACAAGCGCAATGTGATTGAGGTCTCTGGCAGCTTTAGTGGTAGCCCCACCTTTTTTAGTCTTGAATTAAAGCGCAGCAAACCACAAGAAAATTACCGTTATCGAGTACTGTTGTTACCTGCAGGCGCTTTTTTTGTACCGGGTTTTGCGACTAACTTTATGTTAGTACCAGCTAAAAGAAAAATTGTCCTGCAAACCGATATTACAGCTATGCAGCTGGCCGAGAGTGGCTCTGCAGTAACGATGACAGAAAATGGACAAGAGTTTGATGTAAACGCAACGGGTTCGATAGATTATGAAACTCTGGTTAATGCCACTGACCGTTTACACTTCAACATTCGCAGCGGCGAACACCTTTTACAGTTTGATGTCGAAGGGGCGGTGTCATCAGACTCCCTATCTTTGCCATTGCTTTTAGACAAAGATCTACATACGCGCTTATTTAACGACGATTTCTATGGCGTGTTTAACCCATTAAACGGGAAGGTATCGCTGGATGGTAAAGAGTTAAAACCGCGTACTGAGCATCGAAAGTTACTGAAAGCTGAGGCTGAATTATTACAACAGCATTTGTTGTCGGACGCCGTCGCAGGGCGCACTGCTATCTACGTAGACGATTTAGCTAAGCCGTATCCAGATTTATTCGCTGACTACACTAACTTATTTACTTATCTCAACACCAAGCGGACGCTACTAAGTCTGTCCGCTTTTGGGGGGGACATTGCGGCCATTATCAAGCGGCTGGTAAATAACTACATTTCGGCGCTACAACAAATTCAAACCACACGGTTGTTAAGTGTCGAAGAACAAATACTGATCAATCTTGGCTTTGCCAAGATTGAAAACGAAGAATATTTAACACCGTACCACCCTTTAAACCTAGCTTATTTCGCCTCGCTAAGCGATGTAATGAAGGCGGATGATACTAAATCCTTTAAAACGCTGCCAGCTCCAACAATGCGTCGGCTAAATGCCGAGGGTTTATTGCCATTTAACTGGCATAATTACCATGACTTTAGCTAC
This sequence comes from Gammaproteobacteria bacterium, assembly GCA_022447525.1. GTDB lineage: Bacteria > Pseudomonadota > Gammaproteobacteria > Arenicellales > Arenicellaceae > Arenicella. The sequence continues at coordinate 1,016 of JAKVBA010000024.1, read as the reverse complement.
AGCCAGGTCGTGAAAGAAAACCCGATGTGGCTGCAGGTGGTGCCGTCCAGACAAACACAGCTGGACTACATTCAACGACTGGTAAGGGATAAAACTAAAGAGTTTGTTGAGGCGTTTTCTACGTTATTTGCTAGCGGCGAAAAAGACACTCTATTAATTAACTCAATTAATAACGGTCACAACAAAGAAATGTTATTGGGGCTGGTAGAGTACTTTAAAAAACGCAAACCTGAGCAAACCAGCCGGATCCATATCAACTTGTATGATGAGCAGCTTCAGCATACTTACTTTGATGAAGTTGCTGATGCGGAAACCTTAGCCGAAGTAAAACTGCTATGTGAACTTTCAGCTAACAAAGACGACGCTGATAGCGCTATTGATATGTTGCGCCGGCGGATTACTTACAGCAAATTCCGGTTACCAAAGGCTGGCGACAGCTTTAATTATGCCCATTTAAGTTTTGTCAGAAACAACACTCCAGTAATGAAATCACCGGTAGACATTATGGCCGAGAAGAGCGGCATTGCCTGCCATGGTTTACTTGCGGGTGAGACATCTTACGATGAACAATCCGATTACTTCACTACTGCTGGTCTGGCAAAAATTAACCTGGACGACGCACCGCAACTGCGAGTGATGCAAAAGTATAGTGCCCTGTGTAAAGCCGCCTGGTTGGGGGAAAAATACAGTGAAACCAGTAGTCTGGCGCTTAAAGTGTCAAATCAACTGCAGCAACTGTTAGGAGCAGTGTATGAAGACAGTATCTGGACCACCATCATTGATCCTAAGGTTACCCTGAAGTTTTTCAAAAGCCAAAAGGATGTGGTATTAATTCATTACTCGGATAACTACACCAATTCTGCAAACTATGACGCCATCACAGTCACCAAACGGCGCGATTTTTATGATCAAATTCTCGCACAAGGTAACCAGGGATTAATTGATGAGTTTAATGCTTTTAACGGTGAATGGCTCTTAAAAATGCTCACCCTACCCGACAATGAACGGAGGGAGAA
>JAKVBA010000023.1 GCA_022447525.1 Gammaproteobacteria bacterium | reverse complement strand
TCGAACCTCCGACCGCCTGGTTCGTAGCCAGGTACTCTATCCAGCTGAGCTACATGCGCGTATTTTTTCGGCTTCGATGTCGAAACTGATCATGCTAAACCGTTTCGAGGTGCGAGATGTTATAGGTTTAAAGCCAATTAATCAACGCTTTTTTCTTGATTTAATACTACTAAAAACCAAGGTAATAAGATGGCGGAGAAGGAGGGATTCGAACCCTCGATAGAGCTATAAACCCTATACTCCCTTAGCAGGGGAGCGCCTTCAGCCACTCGGCCACTTCTCCAATATTTTATCGTCCACCGGCAAAGCCAGTTACGTATGCGTCTCAACAAAACTTCACTAGATTTTGCGGAGACGCGTATTGTACTTATTTTTTACTTGTTGCCAACTGAATCGTCGTCACTAAAGTAATCTGCACCGCGCAAATCATGATCACTGCTGTAATCGTCTGTCGCTGCATCATCTCCCATTTTTTCCTCGCGCTTGATCCTTTGATAGATCTCTTCACGATGGACGGGAACATCACGTGGAGCATTGATACCAATGCGCACCTGATTGCCTTTAATTCCAAGTACGGTGACTTGTACATCGTCACCAATGTTTAATGTTTCGTTAATACGTCGAGTCAAAATTAACATTACGATCTCCAGCATTTTAATGCCTAAATCCTTCCAGAATTAGGCCTAAACGAAGCTGTCCTAAAACGCGGAATACTATCTGCGCCTACTTCGTATTGAACCCTATCGCAGGCAGTGCGCGTATTATATGGAAGTAAATTTCAAAATCCACAACTTCTCAAAAAAAATCGCACTTCTACGAGCTACAACCCATTTTACAGCCCCGAGTTCCCTCAAAACTGAGCAAAAAGCCTAACACAACACCGATTAAACGTCCCTTCAGTGATCCGTCTATCTTTAGATTGTATCAAACTACCCTAAAAATCCACTATTTTTAATCTCGAAGTGAGTCAGACTTCAAAACCGCAGTGAATTAATTCTCTAAATCGAAAGCCTTGTGTAAGGACTCCACAGCCTTATCGAGCTTAGATTCTTCAACAATAACAGAAACTTTGATTTCAGATGTCGATATCATTTGAATATTGATATCGTTGTCTGCTAGCGTTTTAAACATTTTATTGGCAACACCAGAGTGTGATCGCATACCTACACCAACTATCGATAGCTTGGCGATTTTGTCATCGCCTTTGATATCTTTTGCTCCCAGATCCGCTACTAACGTATCAAGTATACCTAAGCATGCTTGATAATCAGCCCTGGGAACAGTAAACGTCAGATCAGTCAAACCCTTCGCACTGGCGTTCTGAATAATCACATCAACATTAATGTGCGCATCAGAAATTGGCCCTAAGACCTGATGAGCAACACCAGGGTGATCGGGAATACCCCTGATAGTTAATTTAGCCTCATCGCGTTGAAAAGCGATACCTGAAATTAATGGTGCTTCCATCGATGCATCCTCATCCTCGTAAACTATCAAAGTACCTAAGCCCTCTTTGAATGAAGAAAGCACTCTGAGTGGAACTTTATATTTGCCAGCAAACTCCACTGAACGTGTTTGCAATACTTTCGCACCGAGGCTTGCCAGTTCCAGCATTTCCTCGACGGTAATTTTTTCCAGCCTCTTGGCTGTGGGTACCACCCTAGGATCAGTTGTATAGATTCCATCTACGTCGGTGTAAATTCGACATTCATCCGCATTAATTGCTGCTGCCACTGCCACCGCCGTAGTATCAGACCCACCTCGACCAAGTGTTGTAATATTCCCAAATTCGTCAATGCCTTGAAAACCTGCAATCACAACAATCCTGCCTTTCTCTAAATCTGTCTGTATTCTTTCAGCGTCGATATTTTGAATGCGCGCCTTCGAATAAACATTGTCCGTTCTAATCGAGACTTGACCACCGGTGTACGAGCGAGCGTCATTACCTCTTTTATGCAAGGCCATTGATAGCAAGGCGATGGTTACTTGCTCACCGGTCGAGACGAGCACATCCATTTCACGTGCTGATGGCTGCTGGGTAATCTCTTTTGCTAATCCAATTAGGCGGTTGGTTTCACCGCTCATAGCTGATACGACGACAACCAACTTCTCTCCTTTGGCTTGTCGCTCAATAAGCTTATCTGCCACCGCATTAATTCTGTCAACGGACCCTACGGAGGTACCACCAAATTTTTCAACAACAAGGCTCATGTGATAACTTCTAAGAAATTTGTACTCTTTGTGACGTGATAATTTCACCACTCCAGCGACGGCTTTGAGCTAAAGCAAACGACGTCTAAATCGTAACAAATTTATACCTGAATTCGGTACTTTAGCGAAGCGGGATTAAACATGGTTTATTCCGCTAAGTAAATGGCTAGCGAAAGAATTTCAGCATTAAATTCGTTTTCGAGACAGCAAAAAAAAACATCCATCAAATCCAATACAATAATTGCTAATAAATAGGCAAACTAGATGTCCGTCTCCTTAATCCATTGCTCAACCGCAGATAAGCATTCCGAAAGCTTTTCCTTATCTGGAATACCGCCCTCTGCCATATCAGGACGACCTCCCCCTCGACCTCCACCAATCGCAGTGATGTGTTGAATAATTTTGCCAGCAGGGTATTTTTTAGATATTGGTTTCGCGACTCCAGCCACCAATTTTACTTTACCATTAACCTCAGCACCCAAGACGATAATTCCATCAGAATTCTTATCTTTAAAACTGTCGATAGTTGTGCGCAACATATCTTTGTCAGCGCCATCTAATAAAGCTGTCAGTAAAGTAACGTCTCCTACCTTTTTTGACTGCGATGCCAAGTCGTTTGCTCCGCTACCGGAGGCGATTATTTGTTGTAATTTCTTTTTTTCCTGCTCCAAAGTCTTTAATTGACCTTGCAGCTGTTCAATTCGTTTTGTAACTGAGTCTGGGTCCGATTTCAAAACAGCGGCGGCGCTCAATAGCTTAGCTTGCTGACCATTCACCCACTCTGCTGCAGTACGTCGTGTGACTGCTTCAACTCGGCGCACCCCTGCGGCAACACCTGATTCCGAAATGATTTTAAAAAGCCCTATTTCAGCCGTGTTAGAAACATGGGTACCGCCGCATAGTTCGAATGAGAATTCTCCCATTGCTACGGTTCTGACTTCAGCGCCATACTTTTCACCGAAAAGAGCCTCAGCCCCGGCGGCCTTGGCTTGATCAATCGGCATTATTTGATCACTCACGGCACGTTGGGCGAATACTTCTTGATTTACCAGAGCTTCAATATCCAAAATTTGTTTTTGTGAGACAGGCGCATCATAAGAAAAGTCGAAACGAAGTCTTGTGGGAGTTACCAATGAACCTTTTTGCTGTACGTGTATTCCAAGTACCTTTTTTAAAGCAGCATGCAATAGATGGGTTGCTGAGTGATTGGCCGCCGCCGCAAACCTTGCCTCAGAATCAACTTGAGTCTCAACCGACTGCCCGAGTTTTAGCGAGCCTTGAGATACCTCTACCATATGCAAAAACGCACCGTTAGCTAATTTTTTACAGTCGCTGACCTTAACACTGACACCCTCTGCGATAATGACACCCTCGTCGCCACATTGTCCACCACCCTCTGCATAAAAAGATGTTTGATCTAGCACAACACCGGCTTTTTGACCCACGCTAATAAAATCAACTGACTGTCCATCGACAACAAGGGCCAGCACCTTTGACTCATGATCTAATTTCTTGTAACCAACAAACTCAGTTGCTTGGTCGACATTAACAGAGATCTCATCCTGTGTTGCAAATTGACTACCGGCTTGTCCCTTCTTCTTCTCCTCCTCCATGAGAAGCTTATAACCATCTTCATCAATAGTTAAGCCGTTCTCCCTAGCCACGTCAGCAGTTAGGTCTACTGGGAATCCGTATGTACCGTACAACAGGAACACAAGATCACCAGGCACTTCATTCCCTTCTAAAGTTTGAATCTTTTGATCGAAAATCTTTAACCCCTGATCTAAGGTCTCGACAAACTTTGACTCTTCCTTTTGAAGAACTGACTCAATAAATTCCTGTTTCTCTGTTAGCTCTGGATACGCATCTCCCATTTCATCGGCAAGAGCGGAAACTAGCTTATAGAAAAATGGCGTTTGACCGCCTAATTGATAACCATGACGTATAGCGCGACGAATTATCCGGCGTAATACGTAACCCCTGCCCTCATTTGACGGTAATACCCCGTCTGCAATCAAGAACGAGCATGATCTTATATGGTCAGCAATAACCCTGACCGAATGGTGTTTGCTGTCTTTTTCCCCAACCACATCACAAATCTTAATAATAAGATTATCGAACAGGTCGATTTCGTAATTGTTGTTTACGTGTTGCATGACTGCCGAGATACGCTCTAATCCCATCCCTGTGTCCACTGAAGGCTTCGGTAGCGGAATGAGTGTCCCATCAGCGCTGCGGTCATATTGCATAAATACAAGATTCCAGATTTCTATATAACGATCACCGTCCTCTTCGGGTGTACCCGGAGGGCCTCCCCAGTATTGCTCACCATGATCGTAAAAGATTTCGCTGCACGGTCCGCAAGGGCCTACATCACCCATAGACCAAAAATTATCCTTTTCACCAATTCTTGAAAATCGTTCGGGACTTACGCCTATTTCATGCAACCAAATATCAGCCGCTTCGTCGTCTTTTTCATAGACGGTAATCCACAATTTTTCCTCAGGTAATCCAAGCTCAACAGTTAGGAATTCCCAAGCATATTTTATAGCTTCGCGTTTAAAATAATCTCCGAAACTGAAATTGCCCAGCATTTCAAAGAAAGTATGATGACGGGCTGTATAACCGACGTTCTCAAGATCATTATGTTTACCCCCAGCTCGCACACATCTCTGTGAAGTGGTTGCACGTACATAATCGGCTTTTTCATTCCCTAAAAAGAGATCTTTAAATTGAACCATTCCAGCATTTGTAAACAACAACGTGGGGTCGTCCCCTGGTACTAGCGAGCTACTATCAACAATAGTGTGCTCTCTGTCGGAAAAGAAGTTTAAGAATCTTGATCTAAGTTCAGCGGTCTTCATAACGTGATCAAACCAGCAAAAGCCATTGCTTTGCTGGCGAATTTAAGTGGTAGATGTTTTAGCGTTTACACTGAAGCCTTAACAAGCTCCGAGGATCTAATCGAAGTCTGTCCGTGGCACCACACAGTGAATATGATCCATTGTGAAACCACGACCTTGCAAAAACCGAGCGCGCTTGGTCCAGCTATTATAATCAGTTACCAAAAGTTCACCATACTTTTTATCATACTCAGCTTGTGCAATATCAAACCATCTGTCGCTTTGCTCATCTAGGTGATTTTGTATAGTGTGCTCATCAACTCCTTTTTGTTTTAATTGAGCGCGAATTTTGATTGGCCCTTGTCCCTTATTCGCCTTGGCTCTAACGAAAGTTTCTGTAAAACGAGTATCTGAGACGTAATCGTTTTCGCTTAAAAAACGCATTACTTTATCGACCACATCAACATTGGCTTCTTTGTTATTCAACTTAACAAACAGCTCCAACTTACTATGCTCACGCATTGAAAGAATATGAACTGCTTTGTGTAACAGATCTTTATAGCTCTTCTCGTTTGCTGCTTTGTTTGATTTATCAAGCGACGTAGCGCTAAATTCCGACTCTTGGTAGTTTATCGATCCGCTGGGTTTGACATTAAATTGATTGCGGCCATCATTCCCCTCTTCACTTGTTAGATCTATGTTGCGCTGTTTGGTTTTTGCGGACAAACACGAGTCTCTTTGTTCAACAACGTCTGGACCTTTGCCTTTCGGTTTTATAATCTTCATTGTGTTTAAAAGAAATTCATACTCAAAACTTTTGATATGAAAAGAGAATCACTCGCCAGTATATTCTGGCTTACTCTTGGATAAAAAGGCGAGTACACCTCTTTTATGGTCGTTTGTCATACCAAGAGGTGTCTGTGAATTGGCTTCATTAATGAGTTGTTCTTCATAGTTCGACTCAGTTGCATCCCATATTAGAGCACGAATATTGCCATATGCCCGTGTCGGTCCATTAGCCAGCGTTTGAGCAATACCCGAGGCTTTGGTCTGCAAACTTTGCCGGGGTTCTACAAAATTTACTAAACCCCAATCCCGCAATACGACTGCTGACCTTTTTTCGTCAAGAAGTGCTAATTCCATTGCTCTGGCTTTACCTACTGACTTAACCAAATGATTCGTTAGACCTCCATCTAAGGAAAGACCTATCCTGGAAAAGGCAGGCAAAAATTTTGCGTCTTCAGAAGCTACAATAATGTCTCCCGTTGTTGCTAAAGCAAATCCGATACCTGCAGCAGCACCATTGACTGCAATAACTAAAGGTATTGATAAACGACGAATTTGCAACATCAAGGGATTGTATATTTCTCGCAAAGGCTTTCCTAGATCGGTTTTCTGTAATACCGAGGGGTCCATATCGCCGCCTAGTTTCGCCCCCGAGCAGAACCCAGCACCCTCGCCAGTTAAGACAATAGACCTCGCTACCTTCTCTGCTTTGTTAAAATATTCGCTCAGCTGCGATGCCATATCTAAAGAAAGCGCGTTGTATGACTCAGGATCGTTTAACGTTATGTACGCAACATTACCCTCAAGTTTAAACTTTATAAGATCATTCATTAAAATTACTCCTGACACTCTTTTGGGTGAGTTTGCACTTTTCTAACCGATAGGACCATGACGAAAAGTTTCAATTTGAAATCGATAACACTTATTACAGTCCGCCTTTCTACCCAAACAAAGTAAAATTAATACTCCGATCAGCGAAAAGCAATCACGATCGAAAAGCAATCTCATGTTGAACATCCTAATATTATCTGCGTCTTGTGATTCCTGACTTAGACCATATTCTCGAACCATCGTGTTTATGATCACGCAGGAACAAATAATAACCAACTGGTCTTAGATGATGGCAACATCAAGCCAACTTCTATCTGATTGATCTCCCAATAAGTGCATTACACTGCTAGCTGTAATTCAATCGAAAAGTTACACAATGCGATAGCCTTGTAAGCTAAGTTGTATACGCCACAATCGTACCAATATCGCGACATTTTCACAGCAAACGGTACTATCTTTTTGTAATGACACTCGGCTTATACTCCTAATGATCTACGGATGTAAAAACCGGCTGCTAGGGCCATCACCGAGGGCCAAACTTTACGGGAATGGAGCGAGAGTATCATCATGCGAGACCATAAACTTTGACTACTGCTGTGTAATACTTTGGTGATACTTTACGTCGGAGAGCAATATAAACGTGTCACTAGCGAATCAATAAAACATGTTTTCAAATATTGAAATTACCGGCCAAATGCTAACTCACGTAGTCCAAAACATAAAGCCTAGTTTCGCCGCGCATCCCGAAGTGGTCGAAACTTATCTGGATATGCGTTCCGAAGCGGCTTTAGCGGGCTTTGACTTAGTGATTTTCAGCTCATTTAGAGATTTTAAAACCTAATTACGCATCTGGAATAACAAATTTGAACGAAAGAAGCCACCTTTCGATATAAACGGGAATGTGCGAGACACCTCCAAGGTCAGTGAAGAGCAGATTATCAGACACATTCTCGACTGGTCGACCCTTCTAGATGGTAGACGTCATCAATGGGGGATGGAAATCTAAATCACCGACAAAGCCGCCCTGCCCGACGGCTATCACGGCATCAATCGGTTCAGCATCACCCGCAATCGAATAATAGGATAAATTTTCCGTCGGGCTCACCGGAAAATCTGAGGCGGCGGCTAAATGTTTGGCTCTAATTAGCGCTTTACGTTGACGTTCCAGCGCTATTTCTCTTCGAGTGTGCTCGCTGACTTCTTCCGGTAACAATTGAGAGAGTAAGTCAGTCTCGTTAGGGTTTGCTAAACCCCCAGCTATATCCTGCCATAGCTGTGGATCATAGGTATCTTTAACTCTTTCGGCACTTACAGCAGCAATAATATGACCGTGCCTTGCGTGCGGCAGCAGTTGATACAAAGACGACATCGTTCCGAGAATGGCAGGACTGCAGCGACCAAAAATTTGGGCAAATTTACGACTTGAGGTCAACGATTGGAGAGCGTCTACGAAACCTGCGTTGGGTGTAGCAATCATCACTACATTGTCGACGAATTTTGCGACTCCCAGATCAGTGGCGGCAATGACCCATCTTCAGTTAAGTCAGCATAAGCATAGCTACGATTATTATAGCTTTAGATTCTGTAATCCGAGAGGCTTGTGTAGGCTCTTGAGCCTGATGATGTTTGTTTAGCGGACGTGCAAACTGTGTCTTAGGGCTTTAAAAAAAGACCTTTGACGGACTTCGCGAGACACAAAAGGAATATAGCCCAGCTATCACGCTGGGTCATGAAGTCCACCCGGCAACGAATAGACCACCAAAGCAGACTGTCGAATCGCAGGAAGCCTCAGAATGGTTATCCCAAAGGCGATAACAACATCATATTTAGTGATTCTCGCCTAAACAGAGAACGCGTCATTGATGTAACTACTGCAAGGTCCAATTCCCAACCGCGAAACCATAGTTGTGATAACAGCAACCGATTCTTTTCGCTAACCTGCTTCAGCAGGGCAAAGTGAAAGTTGATTACGAGACCTTAGTGCACCATAAATGAACTAATGTGATATTCAACAAACCATAGTTTTCATCAAGTTTTCATCTATGATAATCCGAGACTTTGCCCAAATATGTCGAGGTTTGTAGAGGGCGTAATGTCTGCTTAGCAAATATATAAGTGATCCTTATCATAGCTAGTCAACAGTGTATTTCTGCTGATTCACTAAAATCAATGTGATAGTCTGTTTTGGAAAAGTCCAGCAGTAAATGCACTTTAATCAATATCAATCGTTTTAATTTTTAGTACATCCATAAACCAAAACCTTGAGGATTCGCTTATGTTGACTTGGAAAGAGATAATTGAATTTGCAAACACGAGCAATCCTACCCCACAACGTCGTGTCGAGAAAACACTTGATCAGTGGCGTGAAATCCTTACGCCGCAGCAGTTTATAGTAACAAGACAGGCTGGTACTGAGCCTGCTCATAGCTCAGAGATGTGTGGCCTCTTCGAACCCGGGCAATACAATTGCGTCTGCTGCGATGCACCCCTGTTTGATTCCAAAACAAAATATGAATCCGGGACTGGATGGCCTTCCTTTGATCAACCGATTACCGATGCCGCGATTGCTTATCACATTGATAGATCTCATGCTATGAGTCGAGTCGAAACGACCTGTAACACCTGCGATAGCCACCTTGGGCACGTCTTTCCCGATGGACCAGAACCCAGTGGGTTACGTTATTGCATGAATGCGCTGGCCCTAGTGAAAGCCGACAAATACTAGTAACGAAATTGAGTCAATGCGAGTCAGTAAAGACATCACATCGTCGTCACTATAACCATAAGCTCGGGGAGATCCTACAATCATGCAGATTTTGAATATCTTTGCGTCGATTGTTAGATGGGCTTAGCCAGCTGAGCACGTTACGAGGTTTGGGAAAAGAGGTCTTGGGAAATTCTTTAAGATGATTTTTTTAAAAATATAAGGACAATCAAGGTTATTAAGCTCTAAACCTCATAAAGACACGGCAGTGATACTGAGCCTTGCAATTTTATTGCGCAAATCTTTCGGGGAAAGAGGTAATCATGCCGATACACACTTCCTCGCTCTTTAAGTGCTTTGCGCGCTTACCAGTTATAACTATTGGGGTTGATTATCATATAGTGATTTCCGATATCCGCCGGCTTTTTATAGACTGTGCGATAGCTGCGGCTGGCCTTGCTTGTAATACGGTTTAGAGGCATGCGATCACCGACAAGGTTTTGCTGCTTTTTGCTAACTCCAGTATCTTATAAAACGATTTTTAATTTGCTCCAAAGAGTTTTTATGAGCAGCAAGTCTCTGAGTATTCCAGGTGTGAGTAGAAATAACAAACCTTTGCCTAAAAACTAGTCACAGAAGAACTGCACTTTTAGAGTCTTTTTGGCGCTAATGTCTAAAATACTATTTGGCTCAGCTAATCCAACAGATTAGACCAGACCTTAATGACCGGCAGCCAGGAAGATTTCACACCACCGACAATAAAATCGTCTTAAAAAAAACACAGCTGAATACTCAACACTAAGTATCGGCAGGACTTCAATGTATTCATTCAGTTAATTTGATAAAGCTATTTTCGCAACTAACTCCACCTTGTCTCCTTAAATCATGCGCTGTGGCGTGCTCTAGATCCAAATCTGTGAGCCCGTAAAAGGCAAACAGAGTATTTTGTTTGGGCATCAGTTAACTGTTAATTTCAATGTTATTAGCTCGAGGATGGGTTTCAAGATGGTCTTTGAGTGGGTGGACAGCGAAGTCAGACTAGTGTATGACTTTTTAGTTGATTGAGGGTTTCGATTTCATCCGAAGTTATTTGAATCGCCCTCCAACGAACTGCTCTAATTTTACATGCATAAGAGGCACTTAGAGGGTTAGTGAATATTATGGAGAAGTGTGGCGAAAATTAATCTAAAAATAGGCGCTATTCGGCTTAGTGGGTGGTTACAAAATGCGGGGTTCTATCTAGACAGATGTGTCTTCCAATTTGTATTTATCTGCTCTTGTGCAAACTCCGCCCTAAGGACACACTGAGTTCAACGCCTGATAAATAAACCAGAGAAATTGCTTAGATTAGAATGGAAAATGCGATAACGATAGTAATTATAGGCAAAAATAATTATGGATTTCAAAAAAATACGATTTTTCCTACCATTGGCGGAGTCATTGAATTTCACCCTTGCGGCAGAGCACCGCCTCGCGATCAATTCAGCATTAATGCCTGCGATAGAACTTGCATTTACAGACGACACTGAGATCTTACCGGTTTTAGAGCCGTTAATAGCGGCATCCGATGCATACGAGTGGCCAGAAGACAGCCAGAGTATCTAGTGATGGCCGCACCCCTCATCGCTACCATCAGATTCTACGAGGACTAGTTTTGGAACTGAGTTAAATCATTATTGTCTGCGGTACTTTGCTCGCATTTTCTTTAGTCTCCGCCCGACTACGAGGGACTATCTTGACAGCGCCCTTGATCTTCGCTGTTTTCGGCTTTGCAATTAGTGTCTATGGGTTTGACTCATTTAATATTGACCTAGGGCATTCGGCGATCCATTTGATTGCTGAGACGACCTTAATTTTGGTATTGTTTTCAGATGCTGCTCGTATTGATATAGCTCAAGTTCGAGAGGATCACAACCTACCGCAGCGTATGTTACTCATTGGCATGCCGATGTTAATGCTGCTTGGCACTTTAATTGCATCTTTCATGTTTCCGCACTTCTCATTTTGGGAGGCTGCATTACTAGCAGCCCTACTAGCACCAACCGATGCGGCCCTTGGTCAAATGGTAGTGTCCGCCAAGATTGTTCCAGTTCGCATTCGACAAGCCATCAATATAGAAAGCGGATTAAACGATGGTATCGCACTACCAGCGGTATTACTTTTTGCCGCTCTTGCGGGCATGCAAGCAAACGTATCGAGTACAGGGCAGTGGGTTACTTTCTTTATACTGCAGATCCTACTAGGCCCGATGGTTGGAATTTTAATTGGCTTAGTGGGCGCGCGCTTAATTGATACCTCAACTCGCCGCAGATGGATTATCGAAGCATTTCAAGGTATCGCGATCCTAGCCTTGGCAATTTTGCTGTATACCATCGCTGAGGCCATGGGTGGAAACGGATTTATAGCTGCTTTTGTTGGCGGTATGGTCTTTGGTAATAACCTGCAGCATGATTGTGACTTCTTATTTGAATTCATGGAAACAGAAGGTCAATTATTAATGCTAATTACGTTCTTTGTATTTGGTGCAGTACTCCTGCCTGAAGCAATGACGCATATATCAATATCATACGTATGCTATGCCCTACTAAGTCTTACTGTGATTAGAGTCATTCCTATTATGCTTTCCTTGATCGGCGCCAGAATCCATTTTGCTACTCAATTGTTCCTCGGTTGGTTTGGACCACGAGGTTTAGCATCAATACTCTTCGTTTTGTTGATACTTGAGGAAACACATATCCCACATCGCCATGAACTACTTACTGTCACTATTTTAACAGTCGCCTTCAGCATCATCCTGCACGGTATTTCGGCAGCGCCGTATGCTCGTTGGTATGGTGGTTTTACCAAACGTTTAGGCACCTGCGCAGAAAATATTGAGGTTATGGAACTACCACTGCGCAATGGTACTGTGGTGTCTAAAAACAACCAGGAATCTAAAGAAAAAGATTAAGGAATCCGACAATATCGCTATCCGTATGACTGCATATCACGATATTCAGTATACGTTTTAAACGGTATCACTCCGCAACACAGATCTTAATGGGAGTACAATTAAATTTGAGGCAATTTTTGCTATATCCGAGACCGGCTGCACAACGAAAAAGCCGGGTAAGTGGTTAACTTGATGGTTCTATGGCAAAGGTTAATGATGCTAATAATTATCGGTCGTCTCGGCATCGGAAGTTCGTGAGGTTGGCAGGCACTGAAAGCAACTGGCTTCATGCCGACCCATGATTAGAAAGCTCACAAGTGCGCTTTTGCATGGATTTTTATGATTGAGTAATTATCTTGATTTTTATAACTCACCAAAACCAAACCCGAATAGGGAGCTAACAATCGTTAACTCCACTCTATCATGACACTTTGTCGATGCCGAACTATCGAATTTGTGTCTCTATCTTGCAAGAATATCTGTACACCTAGGTTTACTTTTTGGTATTAGCTTCCCCATCTTTAGATTCAGTTTCTTCAATCGTTTCTTGTTTACCAATGCCTAGAGAAGTACGAATCCTGCCTTCAATCTCTTCAGCCATTTCGGAATTTTCTTTTAAGAATTCTCTAACATTATCTTTTCCTTGACCAATTCGAGTGCCATCATAGCTGTACCAAGCACCAGACTTCTCAACAATATCGTTGTCAACACCCAGCGTAATTAGTTCGCTCTCACGCGATATACCTTCATTATATAAAATATCGAATTCAGTTTGCTTAAACGGTGGCGCAACTTTATTTTTCACGACTTTAACGCGAGTTTGATTGCCATATATCTCATCACCTTTTTTAATCGCACCTATTCGTCTAATATCCAGTCTTACCGAGGAGTAAAACTTAAGCGCATTACCCCCAGTTGTGGTTTCGGGGTTGCCAAACATTACTCCGATCTTCATGCGTATCTGATTAATAAAAATAACCAGAGTATTTGCCTTTTTAATATTAGCTGTGAGTTTTCGAAGTGCTTGAGACATTAATCGAGCTTGCAATCCCATATGCGAATCCCCCATATCACCCTCGATTTCAGCCTTCGGCGTTAAAGCAGCAACAGAATCAATAACAAGAACATCAACGGCGGCCGATCTGACTAACATATCGGCAATTTCCAATGCCTGTTCGCCAGTATCTGGTTGGGAGACCAATAAGTCTTCAACGTCTACGCCCAATCTACCGGCATATTGAGGATCCAATGCATGTTCCGCGTCTATAAAAGCAGCGGTACCACCCATTTTTTGCGCTTCAGCGATGACTTGTAAAGTGAGAGTAGTTTTACCAGACGACTCAGGGCCGTATATCTCAACTATTCTGCCCTTTGGTAAACCGCCTATTCCGAGTGCTATATCTAATCCAAGCGACCCAGTCGGAATAGCTTCTACGCCTTCACCAACATTTGAGTCGCCCATTCTCATCACGGAGCCCTTTCCATATTGCCGTTCAATTTGAGTCAGTGCGGCTTGTAAGGCTTTTTGCTTGTTATCATCCATTGTCTTCTCCGAGGATAAAAAAGATGCTTTTCATATTAAAATTTTTATTTACTTCCGGTTATTTTGGCCAAGTGTACGCTTGGTCTTAACACTGTTAATTTATACAGCTATTGATGTGATGTCAACCTAAATTAGCGGTACCACTGACAACAACTGCTTACGTTTATAGTTAATAGTGAGGTGGGCGCTGATCAACTATCTCTTCAGTAGCTTGATCTTGACTATCGGCCGTCGCAAGTTTATCGATAAGTGCTTCAATAGTAAGGGACAACTGTTGAAGCTCTTTTTGTTGGGCAAAATATTCATCGCTTAACTGAGCTAAAGTTTGCTCTAAATAAGCGACTTTGATCTGCAGATCTTCAATCTCCGCAGCACGTTTGGAATCAGTCATCTTTATCTACCCATTGCTTAGACCTCTCAACCGCTTTATGCCAGCGTCTTAGCAATCGTTCGATGGTGTCAGTATCTAATTTTGGCTTAAACTCACGTTCAATTTCTCTCACCTTAGTAAGGTCGTCCATTTGCCAGTAGCCTACTTTAAGTCCGGCAAGATAAGCTGCACCCAGCGCAGTGGATTCAAGCACGGTTGGTCGGGTAACCGGTTTTTGTAGTACGTCGGCCTGAAACTGCGCTAGAAAGTTATTTGCTATGGCGCCACCGTCCACGTTCAACTGACTCAATTCGATACCGCTGTCGTTTTCCATCGCCTTCAACACATCAAAAATTTGATAAGCAAGTGACTGTAATGTGGCTTTTGCAATCTCTGGTTTACCAGAATCACGCGTCAAACCAAATATTGCGCCTCTGGCATACATGTCCCAATACGGCGCTCCAAGGCCAGCAAATGCAGGTACAACTACAACGTCACTTTCAGGGTTAGCCTGCAAAGCCAAAGACTCTGATTCACCCGCGGACTCGATAAATTCCAGCTCATCACGCAACCACTGAATTGCAGCTCCCGCAATAAAGACACTGCCTTCTAGAGCATAGGTCGTCTCGCCATTGATCGACCAAGCAATCGTACTTAATAAACCTGATTCGCTATCTACTCGTTCAGACCCGGTATTCATTAACATAAAACAACCTGTACCATAGGTGTTTTTAGCCATTCCCTTTTCGAAACATGTCTGGCCAAAAAGCGCAGCTTGCTGATCTCCGGCTACACCAGCAATAGGAATCCCCTGTCCTTGAAACTGTAGTTCGCCAAAGTCTCCTGAACTGTCTCGAACCTCAGGAAGCATACTTGCTGGAATTCCGAAAAGAGTCATCAAGTCTTGATCCCATTCGCCTGAGTTTATATTTAGCAGCATCGTACGAGCCGCATTACTCGGGTCCGTAGCATGAACCCTTCCTTCTGTGAGTTTCCAAATAATCCAAGTATCAATTGTGCCAAATAGAAGTTCGCCCTTTTTAGCCTTTTCTTTTGCGCCCTCGACGTTCTCCAATATCCACTGAACCTTACTCGCTGAAAAATATGCATCGATCACGAGACCCGTTTTTTGTTGGATCCTATCTTTCCAACCTTGGGCAGTTATTTCATCGCAACGAGCCGCCGTACGACGATCTTGCCAAACGATTGCGTTATAAACTGGCTCGCCTGTATTCCTATCCCAAACAACCGTTGTTTCTCGTTGATTAGTAATCCCGATCGCAGCAATATCATCTGGACGCAACTGATTGTTTGCGACCAGCTTTTGTAGCACCGCAAACTGAGAATCCCAAATCTCTAATGGATCATGCTCGACCCAACCTGGCTTCGGAAAGTGTTGAGTAAACTCTTGCTGAGAGACATCTAAGAGTTCTGACTCATGATTAAACAAGACAGCTCTGGAGCTGGTAGTTCCCTGATCTATGGCGATGACAAATTGCTGACTCACATTTCCTCCAAATCTGATTCGGCTAAGAACTTGCGCAGGCGTGATTTTACTATGCGGCTGCGCAAGAAATTTATATGATTTGTGCGTGAGTTTACGAAATTTTAGCCAGTCAAACCAATGAATCTAATTTCGACTACAATACCGTCATGCACACTGATACTAATGTCACCAAAATAGTCGTTTTAGATCGAGACGGTCTGCCAGAAAGAATCCAAATTGCAAGGCCCATGCGTTCTCATGAATGGGTGGAGTATGGCTCCACAGACGCAGCTTCTGTTGCCAAAAGACTGGAAAGTGCCGATATCGCGATTACCAATAAAGTACCTATCAATTCAGAGGTCCTTAGACAATGTCCTAATTTAAAGCACATCGCAGTAACCGCAACGGGTTACAACATCGTCGACATTGATGCTTGTATCAAAAATAGTGTATCGGTAAGCAATGTCCCAAGTTACGCTGCCACCACTGTTTCAGAGCACGTCATCGCTAGCAGTCTGATGTTACGGCGCGAGATCCCGAGATATGCAAACTCTGTTCAAAGTGGTGACTGGCAAAAGTCCTCTATGTTCTGCCTATTCGACAAACCGTTTAGCAATCTATCAGGTTCGACCATAGGCCTTATTGGCATGGGTGAAATTGGCAAAGCCACGGCTCAGAAAGCGCATGCCTTGGGTATGAATGTACAGTTTTGTGCAAGAAGAGAACACGATCCAATCCAAGCTCCTTACGCAAATCAAGTCGAGTTAAAAAAGCTGCTCCAGAGTTCAGATATTTTAAGCATTCACTGTGATCTAAACGACTCAACGTTGGGAATGATTGGAGGCGAGGAACTCTCACTCATGAAGAGGGGGTCGATATTAATAAATACAGCTAGAGGTGGCATCGTTAATGAAAAGGCCGCAGTAAAAGCGATTCAAGATCAGCATCTTGGGGGCCTAGCTTTTGATGTTTTGGAAACTGAGCCACCTTCAGAAGCCTCACCTTTACTTTCTATTTCTCATCTTCCGAATGTACTAATTACACCTCATATTGCTTGGGCTAGCGAACAAGCAATGCGGCATCTTGCCAACACCGTAGCTGAGAACATAGAAGCATTTTTAAATGGCAACCCGACTAACATAGTTACAACTTACTAAACCAGCAACTCTACTTAAATGAAGCTTTCAAATTTTGGAATAAAGTTCACTCGCCAATCAGGAATTGGGCAATTAATGAAAGACCTTGGCAACGCCAATGCAAAGTCAAAGAATACAATCTGCATGTTAGGCGGCGGCAATCCAGCAGGCATTCCTCAAGCCCAAACCCTTTTTAAGCGCGAGATGGAATTGTTGATGGAGTCGGGAGAATTCCAATCTATGCTCGGTCTTTACGATGGGCCAAGTGGGGAGCTCGCTTTTAGAGAGGCACTTTCCAAATATTTAAACCAAGAATTTAATTGGTCAATTGAGCCTGAAAATATTTCATTAACGAATGGCAGTCAAAACAGCTTTTTCTATTTGTTTAATCTGCTCGCAGGAGAGATGCCAGATGGATCAAAGAAGAAGATACTTTTTCCTTTGGCTCCAGAGTATGTTGGGTATGCCGATGCTGGTTTAAGTGATGATATGTTCAAATCGGTTCAACCTAAAATAGAACTTCATGGGGATAACCAATTTAAATATCGAGTTGACTTTGAAAACTTAAGCGTCGACGACGACACCGCCGCAATTTGTTTATCGCGACCGACCAATCCGACCGGAAATGTAGTAAGCGATATAGAGTTAGAAGAATTAGCCAGATTGGCCAAACAATACCAAATACCTCTGATTGTTGATAACGCTTATGGACAACCCTTTCCTAACGTAATTCATTCTCAAACCAATTTACATTGGGACGAAAACACTATTTTGTGTATGTCGCTATCAAAGCTAGGTCTGCCGGGGGCACGAACTGGAATCGTCATTGCCAATAAGAAGGTTACCGAGGCTATGAGTGCGTTGAGCGGTATCATCACATTAGCACCAAATAGCGTCGGAGCTGCGCTTATGACTCGTTTGATAGAAACTGGAGATATTAAATGTCTAACAAACGACATAATCAAACCTCACTACTTAGATCGCTTAGAGGTAGCACTAAATCTCTTTAATAAATACTTGTGCAACCTCCCCGTACGATTGCACAAGCCCGAGGGAGCCTTTTTTATGTGGCTATGGATAGATGGACTACCAATTACTTCTAACAAACTTTATGAAAGACTTAAACAACGTGATGTCTTTGTCATACCGGGTGAAGAATTTTTTATAGGTATTGATGATAATTGGAAACACAAGTCAGAGTGCATCAGAATAAACTACGCTCAAAATAACGATACGCTTGAGCAGGGCTTTAAAGCCATAGCCTCGGAACTAAAAGAACTCTTTTAACTCCTACTCTTTTAACTGCTACTGAGCTAAACAGCTATAAAAGCTAGGCATCAGACTGCACATTCAATATATGTAAGCGGCGTCTACGTTCAGCTACTTAATAAGGTTTATGACAAACACGCTTTCGTGAGCTCATCGTTTCTTTGGAGGTAGTGGGACAAGGAGAGAAGTATTTGCCAGATAGGCTTGATACGCAGGGTCGTCGCCCCACTTTTGCAACCCTTTCTTTTGTAATAGCGGAATTCCGCTCACTTTGGTTAAAAGTAGATACACAAAGATTGGAGAGATTAAACACACATATTGCCAACCATTAAGTATGGGTAAAGCCATCACAGCCATCCCAAACCATATCGTCATTTCCCCAAAATAGTTTGGATGCCTTGACCATGACCATAATCCGACATTTATAAACCTCCCTTGATTAGCAGAGTCTCTTCGGAATGTACGTTTTTGCCTATCAGCGACTACTTCGAGTAAAAAACCAATCAACCATATTACCGCTCCAATGTAACCAAATAGTTCAAGAGGCTGTTTTTCATTTGACGTAATAATGGCTAAAGCACAAGCCGCGGTTAATAGAACCCAGAGCCCCTGTATCGTCCAAGCGTTAAAGAAACGAAAGGGTCTTATTTTAATTTCATCAAATCTATCATCATGGCCGTCTTGGCTGATTCGTATAAATAAAAAGGTACCTAATCTAGCTGCCCAAACACTCACCATTGCTGTAGCTAAAATGGATCTTGTATCTGTGCTTCCAGATAATGCCACCGCAAGCCAAGTAACAGACAGGTAAGTAATGCTGCCGGTAAGATCATAATACTTCTCGGTTTGCTTTAAATTAGAGGGAATATATACCAACCAATTAATCAAGAAAGCTACAAAGGCGCAACTTGCAAATACAGGTACACCTCTATAGATCGCACTGTTATGGCTACCAGCGAGAGCCACTGCGCTAGCTATAAAGATAATAACTAATAAAATTGATAGGGATTTGCTGACCGAGTTTTCCATAGTTGTATAACTTTGTTTTTATGATGATAAGGATGATACCACTCTTAGAAGAAAAAGAGATCACATTAGTCTCATTATCAAAGCTAATGAGGTGCTATAGCTGTTTCTTTCGTACTACTCTGATACTTGTGAAAAACTTATCTAAATCAGTTTGTACTGAGACTTAGTATTTGGATCGGGCGATTAACAGTTGGAATCACGTTACCCGGTTTAGGGGGATACGCGTTGTATGTTCAGCAGCACAGGAC
>JAKVBA010000222.1 GCA_022447525.1 Gammaproteobacteria bacterium | reverse complement strand
GATGCGGGGCAGGGTAGCTATAGGCCAAATAGAAAGCGTTACATCTAACACTTTTAGATTTTTATAGAGGTATTTAAAATGAGGGCAACAATCACATTGTTTTCGCTCACATCTGGCGCCAAAGGACGAGAACTATAAAAGCGTTACAAATAACGTTTTTATGTTGGCGCAGATTTACTATATGATGGAACAAATTTGATAGCGAGCAAGTACCATGACAGAAGACAGTCTTTGGCAGACATTCTTGGACGAACAATTAGCGTCCTTTTTAAGTTCATTACGTGATAAGGATATCCAAACCCCATTTAATATAGAAGCAAAAATGCTCGAGTGGGGTGGACTGGGTAAAACCCGATGTTTCGTCGCGATGCGGAAATATATAAGACCAGCCAAAGTCACTGCCTTCGAGAAAACCTTTGAGGAATTCCAAGCGCAATCCCGCGCTAGCCTTTGGAGGTCATACCTCCACAAACACCTCGTTAAGTTTCTTAAATCCGTGCCAGAGTCAGAGTATCTCCAAGATAAAGAAACCCTTTTGGCCACCGACACCAACATACTTAATTCATGGCTATCACTTGAGCCTAGACCGCTATATAAGGCGATGAGGCCGTGGCTATCACAACCGGTCATTAAGCAATTTCAAAACCGCTATCGTGCGTTCAAACACCGAGGTCTTAAAAATATCGAGACGATTGAGGTGTCGCCAAAGACTAAGCAATTAATTGACAGCGTTAAGGGAGAAACATACGCCGAAAACTATGATGAAATTTTCGAGATGTTATTCTCTAAGGATTACGCCGTCACGAAAGATGAAGAGGTTGCCGCTGCCAAACAGCACATCTCAGACGAGCTCCCACCGTCAACAAACCTTTTTTTAGAACACTTTCTATTACGGCTTAATCCTAACGACAGAAACAGAGTAAAGATGCTGATAGAACTCTCTTACAATGCAGGATGGGACGACGCCAAGAAAAGCAAAAAGCGGAAGGGCGATCCGAAGATGGAAGCCCTCGTTGATTTCGAACTTTTCAATACCGCGGCCAGGTTCGTCAATACTCATAACCTTGACGATGATACCGAAGCGTAAAAACTAGCACACTGAATAGTAGAAAAAACTCTGATGCAAATACTATGAATCAACGTGCGCCGCTAAAATATCCAGGCTCTAAGCAGCTAATGATGAAAAGACTGCTGAGACACTTACCCAAGAAAGGTGATGTGCTTATTGACGTATTCACCGGGAGCGCATCGGTACCACTGAATACCGAATATAAGGAATATCACCTCAATGATGCTAACACAGACCTAATTTCACTGTATCGGTTCATACAACAGGATGTAAGCACGTTTATCATTGAAAGTAGAAAGCTATTTAATACGTCGACCAATAACCCTGAATTCTATTATTCGGTGAGAGAAAAGTTTAACCAATCACAGGACAATACTGAGCGAGCGTTATTGCTCCTATATCTTAATAGGCATTGTTTTAACGGGCTTTTGAGATACAACT
>JAKVBA010000221.1 GCA_022447525.1 Gammaproteobacteria bacterium | reverse complement strand
TATAAAGGCGGGCTATATCGGGTACTGGTTATCAAAAGACAAACAGGGTCATGGCCTTCTAACAAGCGCTTGTAATGAATTAGAAGAAATTGGTTTTAACCTATTATGTCTCAACAAAATAGAAATCCACGTGGCTAAAGAGAACCACAAAAGTAGAGCGGTAGCAGAAAGATTGGGCTATAGTGAAAAAGGAGTAATCCTTGATGCAGAATGGTTATATGATCGTTACGTTGATCACGTAATTTATTGCAAAAAAGCGTCTAATAAATAGTTCGAAGGTGATGGGAGTTGGCGGTCAGCGGTCAGCGATTGAAGAAAGAAGAGTTTTTGACTTCGGACGCCAGACTCCGGACGATTCAACTCTTATTCGCTGTCGCTATCGGGAGTTTGTGTGAAAAGTATCTCATCCAAGAAAGAAGAAGAAAAACTCACCACAGCCAGACGCAGTCCAAACGAAACCCGCAGGTGTTGAGAGGCGCAAGCCGTTACATCTATGGAATCTACACTAATTTTTTCTTGGGCTATTTCAAATTAGAACATGGACATTAGCTTACTTTATTGATTTAAATTTAAGAGGTTGTAATGAATTTTATTAAAGGTGAAAACAGAACTGAACCAATGCTCCTTCCCGAGTCTTTGGATGATTAAATCTCAGAGGACCATTATGTTCGTTTTGTAGAGGAATTTGTCGAATCGGCCCAATTTATTGTGATTTACACTTGACTTACATGTGTAAATCATTAATATATAACCATGACTGATAAAACACGAATCAAGGATATAGTTGAAAAAACGGGGTTTTCCCGGCAGGTCGTCTCCGCTGTGCTCAATAATAAAACCGGTGGTGGCGTACGTTTCAGCGAAGAAACCCGCCAATCTATATTGCGTACAGTGGCCGATTTGGGCTATAGACCCAACCGTTCGGTACAGACGATTCGCACGGGAAGACATAACAGTATCGGGTTATTAGCTACTCAAACGGGTAACTTAATTGGGGACACAATGTCTCACCTGATTCATGGAGCTGGCCGTTTTGGTCAATTGTTAGTGGTTGAGCATGTTCCTAAAGATGCTCAAGAGTTGCCCACCATAATTTCAGAAGATGCTGTTGACGGGATACTTGTATACGAGGTACTTCCTGACTTTATTACCGAACAATTACTGAATTTCAACATACCATTTGTTCAAGTTAATAACGGTTCTTTAGGGCCATCGACGGTTAGCCTTAATGACGAACAGGGTGCATGTATATCGGTTGAGATGCTTCACCAGCGTGGATACGGTTCTTTGGCATATCTCACATCAGATGACACAGGTCATCATGCCAACACGTTACGCTGGCAGGCTATCGTGGCACAGTGCAAAGCCCTCTCCATGACGCCTCCGGTTCGCTGGACTCTTAAAGACACAAAAAATATCGACTCATTAACCCAATTAACACATTTGATAGAAACCAATCCTAACATTGATGGCTTCGTGGTGGATCATCGATGGATGGGAAGCATGCTTTTTCATGCAGGGAATATCCACGGCAAAGAAATGCGGACTG
>JAKVBA010000220.1 GCA_022447525.1 Gammaproteobacteria bacterium | reverse complement strand
AGCGTGAGAAATACGTAGAGCAATGCACAAAGAAGAATGTGCATAAACATAGGGGCTATTAAATTAGACATCTTGGTTCAATTATCTCGTTGTTATTAAATTTCGTCAGCAATTAACGCTTGCTCGTTGGGGTAATCAACAATGAGTCTTAGGTACTGAAGCGCTGAACCTCCTAACGCGCCATCAATGCGCCTATCCATCATCGAAGACATAAATTGGTGGAAACTACTGTCTGCTCTTCTTGTGAACCAAACTGGGCCAACGGTTTTATTCCCAATTATTACATAAGGAACACGAATCATGGGTTGATGAGAAAAATTACATGCATCCTCAATCACTAACCATTCCGGGTTAGACTTCACCCATTCATCGAATATTGAAGCGACAATGAAAGAAGTCGCAACTTGACCACCTTCTAGCCCTCCTTTTTCCATCGCCTCTGTCGATGGCCATGCCGAAGCACCTGAATCTAATAACATTGGAATCTGTCTGTCATTAACTGAGATATCGATACTTGGAAAAGCCATTGTATAACCACCATCCAGGCCTTTTTGAAATCCCAAAGGAACCGTCGAAAACTCAGTTGATGTCGGAGTTTCATCTAGCACTTCTACTTTTTTCTCAGGGTAATTAAAATCAATTACTTTTTCAGCATGCCAACGTCCGCCTAGCGTTCCGTCGCTTTTCTTAGTCGAACTAAATTCTTCGGATGGTACTACTTGTAATTTTCCAGCCCACCAATTATTCAATCCCGCCAAGGGAATTGACGCTTCTGGATCAAACGGAGGCATATCGGTAACCTCAATAACCCCATTTTCAGATTCTTTTTGACTTATCTCCCAACCATATTTTTCGCTAAGCTCCCGTGAGATCGCATTCCAACCACCACCAGTATCAGTAAAAAATGTCAGGGTAGTTCCGTCCGCGAGCTTTGGTTTTAGGTAAATTAAGTTATTCTTAAATTCACTGGGTAACTCTTCAGAAAGACAGATAAAAGGGATTGAAAAGATTAAAAGCGATACTAAATGCTTCTTCATTGGCCTTCCTTTGGCGTTGTTTTTTTATTTTTCCTGGGCAAAAAAGTAAATTCTTCTAGAACAACATTATGTCTTTGAACGCAATATTTAACATCAATAAAACAACCGAAGCGGTTCCTAAAGCTTTTTGCATATTAAGTAATTTGGCATTGGGTTGGCGTTTAGGCATTAATAACTGTTTTATGTTTAGTTGCGTTACCAAAAACAGCACCGATGCAAGAAGCATTGAAATGAATAGCAATGGCTGACTGCTTTGAAGCGTGGAATAAGCGAAAAAAAGAGGAATGACAGTAAATAGCGATAATACAATTCTGGCGGGAAGTTCATACTTGACCATAAATAACATCCTTGCTTTTGTAGGCGGCGAGTTTTTAAACTCTAGCGGTTGAAACAAAACGGGGCAACGTTTTTTTAATCCCTTTAATTATCCACTCTAACATCTGAATATTTGAATACTCAAACGTCAATCAACGCAACTATCATATCTTTGAACACCTTTCGGCAGACCAAGTGCTACACCG
>JAKVBA010000022.1 GCA_022447525.1 Gammaproteobacteria bacterium | reverse complement strand
TCATTTCTACTTACCTTATATCGAGGAGGCACCTTCGGTGGAAACTCCCACTGACGCTCTCATATTTTTAAATAATCTTCTACCCAAACTGTCTGAGACATACGGGGTTTCTGCGGCCTTTCTTTGTTCTAATATTTGCTCGTCAACAAGCAAACTTAACTCTCCTGTATCGCAGTTGATACGCATAAGATCGCCATCGACAACTTTTGCTAACAATCCACCTTGTTTGGCCTCTGGGCTCACATGCATGGCTGTTAAGACTTTACCTGAAGCACCAGACATCCTGCCATCGGTCACTAAGGCAACTTTAAAGCCTCGATCCTGCAGGATGCCTAGATATGGAGTTAGTTTGTGTAGTTCTGGCATTCCGTTTGCAGCTGGCCCTTGAAAACGAACGACCGCGATATGATCTTTATCTAGCTTGCCTGCCTCAAATGCATCCTTGAGCGCCTGTTGAGTTTCAAAGGTGACACATGGTGCCTCGATAATTTGGTACTTCCTATCCACCGCAGAAATTTTGACTACCCCAGTGCCCAGATTACCGGTGACGGAGCGCATGCCCCCCTCGACAGCAAAAGGTGAGTCGGCTGTTGCCAATATGTCGGAATTAGTTGTTCTAGTTATTGGCTCACCCCAGATGAGGTTACGCTCCGAATCTAATTGCGGTTTGCGGGTGTAGGCATCTAAGCCCTCGCCCATCACATTTTTCACATCTTCATTAAGTAGACCTTTGCTCCTTAACTGACTGATGATGAAGGCCAAACCCCCAGCTTGTTCAAAATGATTAACATCGGCCTGGCCATTTGGGTACACCTTGGCAAGCAATGGTGTTTGTCGAGATATTTCATCCATGTCTTCCCAAGTAATTTTTATTCCAGCCGCTGCTGCCATAGCAATCAAATGAAGAGTCAAATTGGTAGAACCACCGGTCGCCATCATCATAATCATGGCATTAACAATCGACTTTTCAGTTACGACCTCAGCCATCGGGGTGTAGTCTATGCTCTTGGAGCTTTGCTTTAAAACTCTGTTAACCGACTCTTTAGTCAATTCTGTACGTAGCAAGGTTCCGGGATTTACAAAAGATGTATTCGCCAATTGAAGCCCCAAGGCCTCGAGTAAGGCTTGGTTTGTATTTGCGGTGCCATAAAATGTGCAGGTGCCAGCGCTATGATAGGAAGCTGATTCAGTCTCAAGCAAGGTTGCTTTATCGATTTCACCGGTGGCAAACTTTTGCCTCGCTGCGGCCTTTTCTTTATTCGGGATACCGGATGGCATGGGTCCGGCAGGAATAAAGATAACCGGTAAATGGCCAAACTGCAGACTACCTATCACCATTCCCGGGGCTATTTTATCGCACACGCCTAGACACATAACCGCATCGTAAACATCATGTGATAACGACACAGCAGTGGCCATGGCGATAACATCTCGGCTAAACAAACTCAACTCCATACCAGGTTGTCCTTGCGTAACGCCATCACACATAGCGGGAACGCCTCCGGCAACTTGAGCCGTTGCACCCAGAGATCGAGCGGTTAATTTGATGATATTGGGATAGTTAGCAAACGGTTGATGCGCCGATAACATATCGTTGTAAGCCGTAACAATGCCTATATTGGCTCCTTTACCCGCTGGCATCGACTTTTTATCTTTATCCGACTCAGCGGCCACTACATGGGCCCAGTTGCTGCAAGACAAGCGATCGGGAGCTGGCGGTGAATCGCGCATTTCGGCTATCATCGCCAAGTACTGTTGGCGACTCTCTCTGCTACGCTCAATTATTCTTTCGGTAATTTGTTTGATGTTACTCATGACGTATATGTCCGACCGCAATCAGTCAGCGTAGTAAATATGCAAAGGAGTTTGGTTTTGAAAAATAGCGCATCGAATAGGTAGTTCTTCAGTTTTACCTCCGGCTGCCGCGGCCTCAAATACAGCCAATTTTTCCTGGCCAGTAAAATGCAGAGCAAGAAAAGAGGTGTTTAGCAAAACAGGCAGGCTCCAAGTAATTCTTTCAACTTGTGTACTGGCAGAAGAGCAGGTAAGTAGAGGCTTATCTATCTCAATAGATATTAGATCAGAAACATTATCAGCGTCAGGAAAGAACGATGCTGTATGACCGTCGCCCCCCATACCTAAAATGACTATATCGAAGGCACGCAGATTATCCAAAGTGCTTTCGGTTACCGCACAGAACTCATTCAAAACTAATTGAAACGAAGCCTCTACGGTTTGCGCTTGCTGGTACAACGGTACGAATTGAACTTCTTCTGGTATTAGATCGAAAAGATTTTCACGCATAAAAGCCGCGTTTGACAATTCATGCTCCTCTGGCACCCAACGCTCATCGACAAGCGTGATAATCACCTTACTCCACTCGATATCATGCTGTGCCAAGACTCGGAAAAGAGGCTTAGGTGTGGAGCCTCCAGATAGCGCTATCACGGCAGAACCATTAGAGTTTATTGCCTCCCTGATTTTACCCACCAATTCGCCAGCCAGATTTTCAGCCAGGCTCTGCGCATCTGCACCCTGATTCCAAATAATATTATCCGATTGTTTCTGACCCATTCTAACCCTCAAAAACCTGCCATTTACGCTTATCCTGAATCAGTAGACCGAGCGCATCATCTGGCCCCATTGATCCTGACTTGTAAGGCTTTGAACGCTGGCCTGTGGTTGACCAGCCGTTGATGATTCCGTCGACCCATTGCCAAGCACCACGCAATTCATCTGAACGCATAAATAGCGTTTGATCTCCCCGAGTGACATCAAGGATCAATCGTTCGTATGCACTAGGACTGCGGTGTTCCTCGAAAGCCTCTTCAAAAGACAGATTTAAGTCTACGTTTTGTAAACTAGTACCTTCGCTCAAACCGGGCACTTTATTCATAAGACTCATCTGTACGCCTTCACTCGGTTGTAGCCGAATCACCAATTGATTAGCGTTGAGGACATTAGGGTCGACGTCAATGAATTTGAAAACAACTGGCTTAAACTGGATCACGATTTCAGAATAACGACTCGACATACGTTTACCCGTACGGAGGTAAAAAGGCACACCCTGCCATCGATTATTTTCGATTTCGGCCTTTATTGCTACGAAAGTCTCTGTATCCGTTTGTCCAGTTGCGTCGTTTTCATCTTTATACCCAGGAACGAGGGTTTGATCTATCGAACCTTCAGTATACTGGCCTCGAATAGTGTTTTGAGTAACATTACTAACGTCAATAGGCTTAAGACTACGAATAATCTTTAACTTTTCATCTCGTATGTCATCAGCTTTGTTTCGAGCTGGAAACTCCATGGCTACCAAGCACACAAGTTGCAAAATATGGTTTTGTACCATGTCGCGCAAAGCACCAGATTCGTTGTAATAACTCCATCGGCCACCAGCACCAACGCTTTCGGCAACAGTAATCTGAACATGATCGATATAAGTACGATTCCATAACGGCTCAAAGAAAATATTAGCAAATCTTAAAGCGAGAAGATTTTGTACAGTTTCCTTTCCTAGGTAATGATCGATACGATAGATTTGGTGCTCTTGAAAGACTTCGAAAAGAGTATCGTTGATTTGATTAAAAGTCTCTAGAGACTCGCCCAACGGTTTCTCTACAACAAGCCTTGTCTCATCTGAGACCACCCCAGCATCTCCCATTGCCTTGCAAATCGGTGCAAAAATAGAGGGGGGCGTAGACAGGTAAAAGACAATTTCATTGTCACCAATCTCTTTACGCAAACGTTTCATATCTTTGGCTGACGTTGCGTCTCCAGAAAAGTCCAGTACGCGCTTTTCAAAAGAATCCCAAGTTTCGTCATCAACGGCTTTAACATAGTCACTTTTTTGGGTCCATTTGCGCATATTGCTAATTAGCGCGGGACGATCAAACTTACCGCGCCCGAAACAAACTACCCTGGTGCAATCGGCCAGTAGATTTTCCCTGTGTAGACTGTATAAGGCAGGGTAAAGCTTCCGAAAAGCCAGATCTCCCTCACCACCAACGATGACTATATTGCAAACTTGCAGCATTGAATTTGTCCTCTTTTATATAAGTGCGCTTCGAGCATACATCCGAAATAATTAACAAGCTAAAAAGTATATAATTAATCCTGATATTGACTTAAGCGACCTCATAAAACTGACCATAAAATGAAATTTATTTACATATTTTATGGATAATGGTAGTTTATTTCAATAAAAACGTTGTTTTATTACAAATAGGGCGCTTAAACTACCTTTGTATAAGTTCCTAGCAAACCAATCCACCCTCTTTGATTGCGAATCATCCTGCTTTTAAAACTCATATGAGCAATAAATCCATCTTAATTGCTGACATAGGCGGCACCAATGCTCGTTTTGCTATTGCAGATCGCAGCAGACAACGGTTTTCGAATGCACAGACTCTCGAAGCAGCAAATTTCGAGCGCTTGATCGACGCGATTGATAGCTACCTTCAGAACAACTCAATTAACGACATCTCTAATATGTGCCTTGCCGTAGCAGGACCAGTCGTGGATGAAAAAGTCGATTTTCCCAACAGCCATTGGCATGTCGACTGCACAGAACTTCGTGCAAAATATGGTATCAAACACGCGAACTTACTTAACGACTGGGAAGCTATTTCATATAGTCTTAGCTCTATAGATCAGAGCGATCTTATTAACATTGGTGGTGACTGGAGTTCTTTAAGTGATGGTGATTTTACAATCGGGGCATTAGGGCCCGGAAGTGGTTTGGGTGTCTCTGGATTAATAAGACGCAATGGACAGTTGCACCCGATGGTTACCGAGGGAGGGCACGTTGGGTTTGCTCCTGAAAATAAGCTACAAATCGAATTGTTGTCTTTGTTACAAGCAAAGTTCGGCAAAAGAATTTCACGAGAGCGACTGCTCTCAGGACCAGGCATCGGCAATATCTATGCAGCACTTGAGGTTATTAATAAATCAGGACAAAGCATTGTTTCAGATCGACCATTCAAGTCTGCCGCAAAAATTGCCATTGAAGCTTTTGAAAACCGAAACCCACTTGCGCTACAAACATTTGATGTGTTTTTTGAAATACTCGGTCAAGTAGCCGGCGATATCGCACTGGCCACGGGCGCTTATGACGGCATCTTCGTCGGTGGAGGTATCGCCTTGCGATATCCAGAACAGCTATTGCAAAGCAAGTTTAGGCATGGGTTCGAATGTAAAGGTCGACATAGCCACTTGATGGAAAATATCCCGACATGGTTAATCTCTCACAACAATCCAGGTCTACTGGGTGCCAGCGTATTTGCAACTAGTTCGACAAATCATGAGCCAACCCAAAGCTAATGGCTTCCCAAAGAAGCCTAATCTTACAGATTGGAACGGGAATATCAAAACCAGGCTATTTTCATTCATGAACTCGATATTCATCCAAAACTGACGTACAGTTTGTAATCTTAAGTAAGCGAGTCCGAGAACAACTAAAAAACAAAGCTCGGTTAGAGGATGAAAGACAGAAACAAACCAACTTCGGTAGATATAGCGCATCTAGCAGGGGTGTCACAGCCCACTGTCTCTAGGGCATTGAGAGAAAGCCCTTTGGTGAGTAAAGAGACTAGGCTCCGAGTACAAAAGATAGCCCGTGAGCTCAACTATAAGGTAGACGTTAACGCCCGTAATCTCCGCTCACAACGCACCAAAACCATCGCTCTTCTCTTGTTCGAGGATAAAGGCGAAGGGGAATGCTTTATCAACCCGTTCTTTTTGTCAATGATGGGCAGCATCACTAGAGCTTGCGCTAACCATGGTTACGATCTTTTGGTGTCATTTCAACAACTCAGCGACGACTGGAATGCTGAATATGAAGATGCAAACAAAGCCGATGGAATTATCTTTTTGGGCTATGGTGATTACACAACTTATATAGAACGAATTTCAGAGCTAGACCGACAAGGCGCTCACTTTGTCACTTGGGGTCCTGTTATCGAAGATCAACCGGGTTTATTCATTGGTTGCAACAACGAACAAGGTGGACACTTAGCCGCCTCACACCTGATAAAATTAGGACACAAGAGAATCGCCTTTTTGGGAGATCAATCCAGCGATCACCCTGAGTTTAAAGAGCGTTATCAAGGGTACCAAAGAGCCCACCATGAAGCCAACATCGAAGCGATTCCCGAACTTTGCATAGATGCGCACTTTTCGGAAGAAAGCGGTTATTTGGCGACTCAAAAGCTATTAGCTAGCAAGCGCGAGTTTACTGCCATAACCTGCGCATCAGATTTGATTGCAATCGGAGCGATAAAGGCCCTTAGAGAGACTGGCCTGAGAGTACCAAGCGATATAGCTATAGTCGGTTTCGATGATATCCCAACAGCAGAACACCTAGCTCCGTCGCTCACTACGATAAGACAAGACACATTTGCGGCGGGCCAAGCTCTCGTTGACAGTGTCTTAATGCTGGTAGAAGAACAAGATGCTAAATCACTACTGCTTGATACAAGCCTAATGGTTAGAGACAGTTGCGGGAGCAAACTCTAACCATTTGAATTTAGCCGACTCAGTGCTGTACACCACCTGGACCATGCACGTGACCATGATCGATCTCTTCCTGAGTAGCTTCTCGAATCTCCTCGATTGAAACCTCAAAGTGTAACTCTTGGCCAGCAAGGGGGTGATTCCCATCGACTGTTACTGTTTTCTCGTCCATCGCAGTAACGACAACTGGCACAGGTCCTTGCTCAGTCTCTGCTTGAAAGCGCATACCGACTTCTACCGACTTGATATCGTCACCAAAAGCTTCTCGGGGCACGGTTTGAATCAGAGCATCTACTGGTAAACCATAACCTTTTTCAGGAGCTACAACTGCATTCACTTTATCACCAACAGCTTTACCGATTAATTGCTCTTCTAGTCCGATAATGATGTTGCCTGCACCGTGTAAATAAACTAACGGCTCTTGGCCTTTTGATGAATCCAGCACTTCTCCCTCTGGATTTTTAAGTTCATAGTGCATTGTTACAACGGAATTCTCTTTGATCATGATCAATCTCTAGGCCTGCGGCCATCACAAGCCCATTTTAGGTTGGGCTCGGTTAATATTACAACCAACCGAGACTCTCGCCACGGTTGAAACGGCGCATCATACGCAATAACAAGTCAAAGTAATAGGCAATATAAACGTTTAGATTGAATTGATCCGAGCAAATCCATGCTATCTTTCCGCCTTTATCGCCAGCAGCTGCCAAAGACATACAAAAGAGACAGAGACTCTCGACTTGTTAAAAAAGGGATTCCAGTACTACGCGGAAAGATAGGGATAAACTCGGGTAATTCGATTCCCTGTGAGAGCTACCAACAAACATTCAAACGTGTAGCAATCATCGAGGACAATGGATCGAGCATGAGTTTTGAAGACATTACTGGCCCAGCTCTATTGTTTGTAAATGACAGCTATTATCCAGGTTGGCAAGCCCAGGATGCGATTAGTAAGGAACCGCTGGATATAGAACGAGCAAATGTAGCGATGCGTGCTGTTTACCTTCCAGAACAAAAGACCTACCAAGTCCAGATGAACTATCAACCAAGTTGGATGATATGGGCCAAGTTGGGGGCATTCATGTCAATAGTTTGTTTGGTTTGGCTACTGATTAAAATTGTCCGAGGGAATTCAATATCAAGCCGTCGAGATGAGCAGTTGTAGGTAGCTATTTGCATTGAGGTTTGCCCTCACGCCAACATACGAGATAACCTTGGTGTGGGCGCCTCAGGCGATCCAGATGAGCTGGTGAACTTTGGCATCAGTAAACTGTACTTACGCTTTTATCCGCTTGGACATAAAAAAACCTAACCAAAGGTGACTTTATCACCCTTGGTTAGGCCTACCCCACCACAGTGTCTTGAGCGTTTGACCCTACTCTACTAACCCAAGACCTACAGAGTTCTTTCAACCAGTGATTTCCGTGAAACATCTAACACTAAATTAGTTTGCCCCTACCCTTGAACACCAACTTGCCGCTTATATCGTTATCGACTACTAATGTCTGGATTGACGGATCGGTCGTTTCTTGTTTTTCTCAGCTTTGGGTATGTTAACTTGAACGGGCGTTCCACTTCTGTCTCCTTTGAGACATTTAGGCATAGATTTAAGCCCAGAATCGTTAAAATCAGACGTTATTGCACTTTTTAACGTTTCTAGTTCAATATTAAGCTCGGACAATGCTATGTCGTAAACAAAATCAAATAAACGCAACAGTGAAATTTTGTGGGTTTGGCGACTGCGTGTAAACAGAGAGTTGGTCAACAAACTAAAACGCTTAAACGGTGATTGTTCTAGTAACAGCGGCAGGGTTTGCTTGAACCTGCCGGAGTTACCAATCAAGTCCCAATATCGAGCAAAGCGACCGATAAATTGCACATCAGAAAAGCTGACTTGATCACTCGAAACAATGCTGAACGGGGGGTTAGGATTAAACGAAAGCCGATGCGCCTCCGTATGACGAATAATTGGTGATCCTTTTAAACGTTTTAAAATTCCCACCTGAATCTCATGCGGATTTAATGCTACTAACTGATCAAAACTGTGCGCAAAACTATCTAGGCTCTCACCAGGCAAACCAAAAATAAGATCGGTGTGGAGGTAAGCTTTGCTTTCATTGCGTATCCATCGAATATTTTGCTCAGCCTTCTGATTATTTTGCCTTCGACTTATTTTAGTCTGCACGTCTTGATTGAAGGTTTGAATCCCTACTTCAAATTGTAACTGTCCCTGCGGAAACTTGGCGATCATGTCCTTGAGATCGTCGGGCAAGTGATCTGGTACTACCTCAAAATGTAAAAAGAGGTCATCACTCATTCGATCGAGAAAAAACTGCATTATACGAAGACTATTTTTGACCTTCAGATTAAACGTTCTATCTACAAATTTAAAATGGCGAGCGCCTCTTTTATAAAGGTCGTCCATTTGCTCAAGAAAAAGGTCCTGGTCAAAGGGCCAAGCCGTCTTATCTAATGCAGATAGACAAAACTCACATTTGAATGGACAGCCTCGAGACGCTTCCACATAGAGCACCCTATTTTTTATATCCTCCTCATTGTATAGGTAGTAAGGCATTTCTATCTGATCCAGCTTGGGTTGAATACCTTTTATGATTTTAGCTGAAGCCACCACTCCATCATTGGCTAACTCTGCCACCAGGTCGTAAAAACTTACCTCACCCCAGCCCGTTATGACGTGATCAGCTAGGCTGATAATTTCTTGCCCATCTTGCTCATAGCTCACCTCAGGGCCACCTAAGACAACCACTATTTCTGGTGCGACTGTTTTTAGTAAGGCTACAACCTTTTCAGTCTGAATCACATTCCATATATACACTCCAAAACCTACCAGTCTCGGCTCGGCGAGAAGTATCGACTCAACAATATCTTCCGGTCGAGAGTCCAATGTATATTCTTGGATGATGCATTGCTCCTGATACTCTCTCAGGTTTGCTTTTAGATACCTCAATCCAAAGGCGCTATGGATATAACGCGCATTAAGTGTAGCCAGAACAATTTG
This sequence comes from Gammaproteobacteria bacterium, assembly GCA_022447525.1. Classification (GTDB taxonomy): domain Bacteria; phylum Pseudomonadota; class Gammaproteobacteria; order Arenicellales; family Arenicellaceae; genus Arenicella. The sequence continues at coordinate 7,997 of JAKVBA010000022.1, read as the reverse complement.
AGGAGCAACGAAGGCTTCATTTGGCTGAATCATAGGTCACCAGCTGATTTAGTACGAAAGCGGCTGCCATGAAAGCGAAGCTACCAGTAACGTGAGTAATTGAACCAATACCTCCAGCACAATTTAATGCGTTAGAGCTTGTGTTATTGGGGTCAGATGGGGGGCGTTGTGGACTCAAACCACCTTGCCCGTCGGGGTAGACTAATTGTTCATCAGAGTAAACACAGGGTACACCAAAGGTTCTTTTCACATTTCGCGCAAAACCATATTCTTGCCTCAATAACTTGCGAGTCTTGGCAAGTAGAACATCATGCTGTGTACGAGAAAGGTCGCACTGCTTAATCTTGCCCGGATCGACTTGCCCTCCTGCACCTCCCATGGTCAGAATATTAATCTTTCTTCGGCGGCAAAAAGCGATTAAGGCAGCCTTAGTTCTAAAGTCATCAATACAATCAATCACAAAATCAAAGCGCTCATCAATAATGCTTGCAATATTATCTAGCTCGACAAATTCATCAACCATATTGACTAAGCACACTGGATTTATTTGAGAGATCCGCTCTTTCATTACCAACGTTTTATCGCGCCCAATTTGCTCCTCCGTAGCAACGAGTTGTCTATTAATGTTTGACTCAGAGACTACGTCTAAATCGACAAGTGTAATTTCGCCCACCGCACTACGAGCCAGACTTTCTGCTACCCATGAACCCACACCACCTATACCGATGACGCATATATGCGATCGAGCTAGTTTTTCTAGGCCCTGATTTCCGTAGAGCCTGGCAATACCGCCAAATCGGCGAGACAAATCATACTCGGAGCCTTGTTCTGGCTCATTGGTTTGTATGATGCTTTTTTTCATTGAACTCATATTACTTTTTCTGGGAAACTAAGGATCGATGTAAAACAGAAATGTAAAAGCGCACTAACCTAGATGAGCTACACTTAGGCCATGCTCCGCCTTATTGATACACATTGCCACTTGGATTTCGCGGCATTCAATGCTGACCGCGATCGTGTCTTGGAAGAATGCATTTATAATGGCGTTGTCGACATCGTTGTTCCGGCGGTAACACAGGCCTCATGGCAACAAACCATTGATCTTTGCTGCTACGACTCTAAAGCAAAAAACGGTCAACCGAATCTTTACTTGGCTCTGGGCTTACACCCAATTTTTATAGAACAGCATCAACCCCAACACCTATTAGAATTAGACCAGCTGGTTACGAAGCTTAAACCCAAAGCAATAGGCGAAATTGGTTTGGACTTTTACCTCAGGGAATTAGACCAAGACAAGCAGCAAGCTTTCTTCGATAAGCAGCTTATTATAGCAAAGCAACACAGACTTCCCGCGATAATTCATGTACGAAAGGCACATGATCAATGCGTTTTAGCTCTAAATGACGTAAAACTTAGGGGTGGGATAATCCACAACTTCAATGGCAGCATCCAACATGCGTTCAAATACATTGATTTGGGATTCAAACTGGGGTTCGGCGGCATGGTTACTTTTGATCGCTCTAGCAAGTTAAAAAAGCTAGTTGAACAAATACCTTTGGATAGTATTGTGCTTGAAACTGATGCGCCTGATCTAAGCCCTGAACGCCATCGTGGCGAGCGAAATAGTCCCGAATATTTACCGCTGGTTTTAGACGCGGTCGCTAAAATCAAACAAATTCCCAGAGAAGTAGTCGCAGAGACAACCACTGCGAATGCACGTGACGTACTTAATTTACCTAGTTAATAAAGCGATATGAAAAACACTCTAAGCGCCGCCGTGATCCTAATAGGCAACGAACTTTTATCCGGCAGCATACAAGATAAAAATCTGGGTCATATTGCCAAGACTCTAGAAAAAAAAGGAATCAGAATTCGAGAGACTCGCATCATTCCAGACATTGAAGAGGAAATAGTCGAGGCAGTAAACCATTTGAGACTAAAGTTCGATTACGTATTCACCACTGGCGGTATCGGACCCACCCATGACGACATCACCTCAGATTCTGTCGCAAAAGCGTTCGGGGTGCAAAATGTCGTTCAACAAAACGTCTTCGACAAAATTCAGCAGCGCTTTAGCGAAAAAGGCATTCCATTTACCAAAGCCGCACAACGTATGGCTTACGCGCCAGAAGGTTCTGAAATAATCAAAACTCAGCACTCCATCATCCCAGGATATCGCAAAGAAAACGTATTCGTGATGGCGGGAGTCCCGAGCATAATGCGTTTAATGCTTGAAGGAGTAGTAGATTATCTAAACACTGGAATGGAAATTCACAATATAACCATTCACGCCAACGTGGGAGAAGGAGAAATAGCCGCACAATTAGAAGAGGTGCAAGCAAAATTTCCCGAGGTGGACATCGGTAGCTATCCTCAAGATAAAAACTCGGAATTCAGCAAATATCGAGTGATATTCGTATTTAAAGGAACGCAAATGAGTGATTTAGAGGAGGCAAGAGGTTCAGTAATGAAAATTCTGAACGACTCAAAATTTGACGCCGTCCCCATTTGATATAAATCTAAAACTTTCGTCTAACAAGGTCATAAAAAAGCACCTACTATTTTGAGAATCTTGCAATGCAGATAGTTAAGAAAACGATCACAAACGTTTTTTATCATATTTTTTTCCGCTTAGACCTACAACAGTTGGAAAAAATTCAGTGCAAACTACTTTGGTATCGACTCAGATTACAAGAACTAATTCGACGAAAAGAAGCAACCATAAAGGGAGACATCAAACCACCAATATTATTAAATAAGAACCAAGCTTTAAATAGGTCCATCTTGGATTCAAACGCGGACTGGCACACATTAGACGTTTCGACATGCCAGATACCGGGCATGCTAACCAAGTCTGAAAAACAATATTATGAGTATATTTCCCAAACCTATTCTGGAATTGGCGAGGTGGTTGAACTTGGGCCTTGGCTAGGCGCATCGACAAAAATATTATTGAATGGTCTCGCTAAAAATCGAAGTTTTGATAATAAAAAACTTCATGTCTACGATGATTTTGTCTGGCGAGATTCGTGGATGGAAAAGTGGCTTCAAGGTACTGATATTAAGCCCCCGGGAAACTATGAATCCTTCTTGCCTATATTTGAAGAAATACATCGTCAAGAACTAAGTAAACTAAATATTACCAAGGCTAAAATAGCTGACTACGACGGCAATGAGTCCTTAGAACAAATAGAATGGATAGGGACACCCATCGAAATTATGATCGTAGATTGTGGGCGACAACTCCATGTAAACGAAGCATGGTGGCAAATTTTCAATAGTTCATTTATTCCGGATCGTACTTTAATAGTCATGCAAGACTGGCAGAATCATAAGGCCGTGCCGGAAATATATTGGGAAAATACGAAGATTTTTACTGATAGCAAAGAAGGACGTCTTGATCTCATCCACGAAGTTCATAACGCTGGGATTGCCACCTTCATCTATCGCAACCATTAAAAATCTTGGTTTATGTGGTTTGGAAATCAGCCTCAGTAATTTTGCTGCTGTTCAATGCCTATTGAAAAGAAATATGTTGGTCCCATTACTGCGATTGCCAACAACTAACATCTTCTCTGCGTCATTAACTTTTAGTTCCATTGTTAAGACAACGTTTTCTCAAATCATCCTAGGATTTAAATAATTGCTAGCTACATACTTATAATTTCTAGATAAAGGCCTATCTAGCACCAATGCATTTGTAAGTACAACCCACTACATGATCGTCGACTAAGCCAGCCGCCTGCATAAATGCATAGCAGATTGTGCTACCGACAAACTTAAACCCTTTTTTCTTCAGAGCTTTACTCATTGCGTCTGACTGTTTTGTAGTAGCAGGTACGTCAGACAGTGTCTTTGGATGATTTACTATTGGTTTTCCGTCCACAAATGCCCATAAAAACTCCGAAAAAGTCGGGCCTTGGCCTCCTGCCGCCTGTGCTTGCATTTCAAGATAAAGCTGGGCATTGACAATGAATGCATTAACTTTGAGCTTATTGCGAATGATGCCAGGATCATTCAGGAGTTTTGCTCGCTTGGCATCATCGTAACGAGCTATTTTTTGCGGATCGAATCCATCAAATACTTTTCGGTAATGCTCTCTTTTACGTAGGACAGTGATCCAACTTAAACCGGCCTGTGCACCTTCAAGATTTATCATTTCAAAGAGTTTTCGATCGTCGTAAACTGGCACACCCCACTCTTGATCGTGGTAGCGCTCATATAGTTCATCACCCTCGCACCAGCTGCATCGCATTACTATTTTTCGTGCCCGCGTAGCTGCAATACTTTTTCAAATAGCAAGGAGCGACTGGCTTCTTCAGGTGCAATTGGATCGTCTGCTATCACCGTTAGTCTTTTCATGTAACCGGTTGGGAAACCCTTTAAAGCCCGGCCTTTTTTGCGCGAAGTCCAAGTCCCCCACATTCCTCTTAACGCCATTGGTACAACAGGCACAGGTGTACGTTTTAAGATCTTGTCGATACCAGGTTGAAACTTGTTTAGCTCACCGGTTCGAGTAATATGTCCTTCCGGAAAAATCACCACCATATTACCAGCTTCTAGCTCCTCAGCAATTTTGTCGTAAGCTTCACGAATCAATTCTGGATTCTCTCTTGGGCTTCCAATAGGAATAGTTTTTAACCATTTAAATATACGACCCACCACAGGAATATCGTAAAATCCGTGCCACATCACAAATCGCGCTGCTCTCGGTAGTACACCGAGAAGAATTGGCGGATCAAAGAAGCTGACATGATTACAAACAACCAGCACGGGGCCTTCCTTTGGCAACTTATCCAAGTCGCGCTTTTTGATCCTATAAATACTGTGCATCAATAGCCAGCTCAACAATCTCAAGAAGTGTTCTGGCACCTTAGAAAATATGTACGCAGCGACCACCGCGTTGGCTATGGCGACAAACTGATATATCTCTAGGACTGTGTATTCCAATGCGGTAAGTACCATACCCAAACCGCCAGCAATGACCATAAAAATGGAATTCAATATGTTGTTTACGGCAATCGTACGCGAACGATGTTTCTCGTCACTGGCAACTTGCATAAACGCGTATAGGGGCACTATAAAGAGCCCAGAACTGAACGCTATCATAGTTAGATTGAATACCACCCACCAAATACCAGGCACATGAATAATTTCCGACAGGCTACGCAGCTCAACGGAGGTTGCCACATCAGTACTACTTAAGAGCCAAGAGAACAGTGAGATACCAAAAGCTCCGAAGGGCACTAAACCCATTTCAACATGACCTCTGGAAAAAGCAGAACATGCAAAAGAACCCAAACCAATACCGATCGAAAAAGTGGCAAGCAGTAGAGTAGCAACTGCGGCATCACCAGACAGCACTTCTTTGGCAAAGACGGGAAATTGAGTCATCACCACGGCACCAAAAAACCAAAACCATGAGTTGGCCATAATGGCGGCGAATACAGGTTTGTTATCGTGCGTTTTACTGATGATGTTAACCGTACTTCTCGGAACATTAAAACTGAGTTTTAATTCAGGAGAAGCCGCTGGCGCATACGGAATAAGCGCTGAGGCAAACCAACCTAAAATCGCAAACCCAACAATCGCACCCATTAGAGCGTATTGATAGTCTATATCAACGCCCATATAGTTTGCTAAAGTGCCTCCAAGAATTGTTCCGAGTAAAATAGCGACAAAGGTTCCAGCCTCGACATAAGCATTGGCTGAAAGTATTTCATCCTTGTTTACATGCTGCGGCAAGATGCTGTATTTGATTGGTCCGAAAAAAGCCGATTGAGATCCGAGTGCAAACAATACTGTAAGCATCCAACCAACAGACTGCATATACAAAGCAACACTGCCGACGAGCATAATAAGGATCTCAGCGACTTTGATATATCTTATAAGTTTTGCCTTCTCGAACTTATCGGCTAACTGGCCTGCTATTGCCCCGAACAAGAAAAAGGGCAGAATAAAGGCGACCAATGCCGCGTTTACAATAACTCCCTCATTGTCTTCCTTAGTTAAGAAATAAGTAATCAGTATCGCAAACGCATTGCGGTAGATATTGTCATTAAATGCGCCCAAAAACTGGGTACAAAAATAGGGTAAGAAACGCTTCTCACCAATCAAGCTTTTAGCCATTTAGCCCCCCCGCGATAAACCAGTAACAACACAAAGTCGGCTCAGCGGTTATAATCGTATTTTTGTTAATGCCAGACTAACATATTCAGCAATAAATGCACTCCGTTGACTTTTTGATAAATGGACAAGGTCTAGCTGGATCACTTATTGCATTTGAGTTGCTCCAACGCAAAAAGACCGTGTTAGTGATTGATAATTCTCACCACGCCGCAGCATCACAGGTGGCTGCAGGATTGATTAACCCCGTAACAGGCCACCGATTAAATATTACGAATAATTTCTACGAGTATCAAAAAGCAGCAAGCCCTTTTTACCGGAGTGTGGAAAAAACCCTAGGAGTCAAACTATACCAATCATTAAAACAGACCAGACTTATTAAAAATCAAGGCCAATTCGACTATCTGCAAAAACGCCTTCAAGAGGATAAATATGGGCCAATCTTAAAAAACCACATGGACAAAGGGAATTGGTTTAATGACCAAGAACAGTATCCATATGGTGCTATCAATGTCAGTCAAACCGCTACCGTAAATGCACCCTTACTCTTGAAAACAACAAAAGACTGGCTAGTGGGTCAAAATAGTTTAACAACTGAAAAATTTAATTACGATCATCTTAAAGCAGGCGAGAGCTCAGTAAACTATCGAGAAATTAGGGCAAGCTCAGTGGTTTTCTGTGAGGGCTTCCAAGCAATGTATAACCCTTGGCTGGACCACCTACCTTTCAAAACTGCCAAAGGCGAAATACTTACCATCCAAACGAAAAGCTGCGAGCTTGATCGAATGCTCAGCTGGGGGCATTGGCTGGTTCCACAGGAAGACGGCACAGCAAAGTTAGGGGCAAACTATCTGTGGAATGATCTTTCACTTACAACCAATGTCGATACTGTGCAACAGTTCTTGAGTAGTTTAGAGCAATACATAGGCATAGAAGCAACAGTCATAAAGCATGCGGCAGGCATCCGGCCATCAACAACCCAAAGAAAACCGTTTGTGGGTAGACTCAGTAAACTGCCAAATGCTTTCTGTTTTAATGGCCTAGGAGCAAAAGGCTGCCTTCTGGCGCCTCACTTCACAACGCTTCTAGCAGACCATATGCTGTACGACAGACCAATCTCCGAGGAGTTTACCCAATGGCTTTGACGAGACTGGCACACAAACTTGTCAGAGATCATTTCACCGGCAGACCCAAAGAGCTTGCAGTCGACGGGACCTGCGGCAACGGTCATGACACTGAGTTTCTAGCTCGACTCGAATTCGATCAAATTATAGGGTTCGATATACAAGACGGGGCAATTCTAAACACGCAGAAGCGTATCGACAATGCGAAGTTAAATAACGTCACTCTGATCAAAACAGGCCATCAAAATCTAGCACAGCATATAGATAGAAACATAGACTGTGCGATGTTTAATTTTGGTTACCTTCCAAAGGCAGACAAATCGATTACAACGATAGCGCAAACTAGTATTTTAGCACTCAATAGTGTGCTCGGTAATTTAAGCGATACAGGACTCATAAGCATGATTTGCTATCCGGGTCATACCGAAGGCACGGTGGAGACAAGGTCAGTCCAACAATGGTTGCACCAACTAAACACATCTAGCTATTGTATAACTAAATTTGAGTCGAACCATCCGAATAGTACAACGCCAATTCTTTATCAGGTGTCGAAAAAGCAATGAGCAAATCTTGGCCAAAACGCATTATCTGCATGACCGAGGAAACGGTCGAAACTCTGTACCTTCTTGGCGAACAAGACAGAATCGTCGGTATTTCAGGCTTTACAGTCAGGCCGCCACAGGCCCGTAAAGAGAAACCCAAAGTGTCTGCATTTACCAGCGCTAAAATACCAAAAATTCTAGAATT
>JAKVBA010000219.1:739-1560 GCA_022447525.1 Gammaproteobacteria bacterium | reverse complement strand
CCCCTTACGAGGCTCGCGCTGCTTGTTGATGACCTAAGAACGCGGCCTGATAAATCGGCCTGGTTTTTTGCGCTTTAGCGAAGCTTGGTTTGCGCCCCCGCTTAGAGGATCTGAAACCATCAGCTGACTCCACAATTTGCTCGCCATTCGTGGCATCGATCATCTTGCCACAGATATTACGGAAATTCTCCCGAATCGCCTTATCCTTGACGATCAAAGCTATCAAGTCGTTGCGAAACGGATCGTTATTAAACTTTCCGATCGCGCACATGATCTCACGCCCTAAATCCTTATGATTCACCTCTGAGACTATTTTTAGCAGAACTCCTAAATGCTGAAGGAAAACCTTCCTAGCTGCAATACTATTAGCACCATCTTCAGCCGTCAGATGGTTGGTTAGAGTCTGAATGAACAACGCGAATCGCTCAGGCTTTTTGAGCATGTAGTACTTCCAAGTTTCATGAAGGATCTTTTGACAGTGATTATCGGCTTCCAATATGAAAGGGACATTTTCCAGCAAAAACTGGAGGGCAATGGCTTCTGTTTTTTTATTAAATAACAGAAGAAACAAATGCTCCAAAATCGTATGACCAAACCTACCCATAATACGATTGAAACCTGGCTTGTAAGATTTACCAGCCTCGAGCGTGCCGAAGTAATGAACCAAGCTCAATCGAATACAGTTGTTGTTACTATTTGATACCGACAAGAGATAGGTTGAAATGTGATCTAGAAGTTTATTAGTGTCCATCTGCAATTCGCCCGGATACTCTTTCTCGATAAATTGCAATATCTGGCCTAATTCACAGATCAGAGCCACG
>JAKVBA010000219.1:0-729 GCA_022447525.1 Gammaproteobacteria bacterium | reverse complement strand
CACGGCGATTGAGAAAATATCTTCATGATGCTCTGACTCGGAAACATCCACGGTAATCGCAAGCTCTACTAGCGTCACGCAGGCTTCCATGCGGTTCGGCTGCTGAACTAGTTCCTCGAGAAAGGCATTCAGAATCGCTTCTTCATGACAGTTAGCCATTAAAATCAAAAGCGATTCGATGAGAATTTCCTCGGGCAACCGGCTTTCGACTCGCTCTGCCATCCGAACAGCAAAATAGGTCATAAGTGACTCTAACTCTTTGTCACTCAGAACTTTTTTTACATGCTTGGCATCCTTCCAAGACATAAGTACACCTTGATCGATCAATTCCTGAGCTTCGGCCAAAGTCTTGAAAGTTTTCCAATTAATATTGCTGTCATTGCCAATTAATGCTTCCATTAACATCGTCTCCTTAATGGGATTCGGTTTGCGTCCTATCCGGCCTTGTTAAGCTCTTCTACTAACTCTTGAATGTTTTTTCGAATCTGCTCAGGAATATCAACAAACCGAAGTCCGTAGCCAACAGGCCATCTGGGATCACTACTGAATCGAATAACATCAGCCTCAGCGTTGAAAGGTTTTTTCAACCCATCACAGCGCACCGAAAGCTTTAGCTGCTCGCCGACGCTAAACAATTGATCAGAGGTCTCAACAAAGATTCCAGAGGCTGATATATTTACCCCTTGTCCGATGGTAAGTTGTCCATTGTTGTGGACAACCACCCGTCCG
>JAKVBA010000218.1 GCA_022447525.1 Gammaproteobacteria bacterium | reverse complement strand
GAAGGCTACCATTTTCACGATGCTTTTTAATCAGCATCTTCTAAAGTGAGAATCGTTCTCTTAAAAAGCGAGCGATTCCATCTTCATCGTGATGTCCGATAACTGAAGTTGCAGCATCTTTTACATAAGGTTTTGCGTTTGAAGGTGCATAAGCTTCATCAGCAAGCTTAAACATACTCAAGTCATTATCGCTATCGCCAAACACAATGACATTGCTTGCATTCAATTGACTGCGCAGCAGTTCAACAGCACTCCCTTTGTTGGCAAGGTTGTGGTGAACATCCATCCAACGATACTCATCTCCTTCGATAGCGGGGCCTGAGTAAGCAATGAGCTCTTCGTGCATGTTCAGCTGTTTATACATGTCGTAAACAAGTGCAGCGTCGCCAATCATACTGATATTAGTAATATGTGCATTAGCAGGTAACGACTCGATTGACGCTAATCTAGCTTTCGTTCGCGAAAAGTATTTATTGATTAAATCGAATTCCACTTGATGCTTAGGTGCAGAATGATAGATCACGTGTTCGTGGTCAGGACTATCCATGTTTACCGTGTTAATAAACGGCGTGATATTGTTCTTAACTGCGTGGTCAATAATAAGATTGACTTCACTAGGGGCGAGTAAGTTTTCCAGTGTTAGCGCATTTCCGCTTGGATCCCATATAGCTACGCCATTATTGTAAATATGCGGAAGGACAAAAGATTGACCTTGCAAAACAAATTGCGCAGAGTGCATAGTGCGACCTGTAGCAACGGTGAAGGCAATATCCTTTTCGCTAAGTAAGTCCAACGTTTCTTTTGTAAACGCAGAAATTTCTGAAGACTTATTTAATAATGTCCCATCTAAATCAAAAAATATCAAATCCATACAGTTGGTGCCTAGTTTTTACATAACGCCGACCAAACGCTAAAGGGCAATGCACAGCACATTTGGTATGTTGCCCTTTAGCGCTTTTAAATACGGCTAACTTCATCAATGCGTTATTGTCACTTTATCATATTCTCTGTTTAAGCAGTGTTTCATATCATGTAATTAATCTTACTAGCGAATGGATTCAACCACTTTGTCGGTGTGCTGCTTTAATAACTGCGAAACCTTAGACGATGACTGTGAATTTTTGAGATTGATCACAAGCGCTACCTTACCAAACCTAACCGCATGCCTAACGGTCTGGATAACTTGATTTCTGTCTGGGCGTAGACCAATTAAACCCGCAATAAATAACCCAATGAATATACCTGGGCTGATCAGTGCTACATAGGTAAATAATGGGTTTTGCTGAGTAAGCGCAGGTCCAAATAGTGTTAATAAAAATGCCGTGACAAGGCCAACAACAAGACCAACTGATCCTAGCAATAAGTGCGACGACCACATACTTTTGCCAATGGATGCACTATTGCGTTCAAGCTTTTCGCTCATATTTGGGTCGCCCGCTTCAATAATTTCTATTTGAGACGCTTCAACCGACGTTTCTTCTTGTACAATTTCTAATACTTCTTGCACTTTTATTTTTGAAGGGAACACAGCCGCCACTTGCAACTCACCGTTTGATACAACGTTGGCTCTTAAATTCACATGTTCGTTG
>JAKVBA010000217.1 GCA_022447525.1 Gammaproteobacteria bacterium | reverse complement strand
TGGTGGTGATGTAGACGATACCTGGGCACTTGCGCATATCTTGCGCTCTAAAGAATTAGACTTAAAGATGGTTCTCACCGAAACCGGTGAAGCAGAGTACAGAGCAAAGGTTGCCGCCAAAGTATTGCAGGTAGCAGGCCGAGAAGATGTGACTGTTGCGCTTGGTAAAGATTTTGGTATCATGCCTGACTCAGAGCGTCATCAAGGTCCGTGGGTCAAGAATTTTAAGCTGAGCGACTACAACGGACCTATTGAACAAGACGGGGTTCGCGCCTTTATCGAATTTGTAGAATCGTCCAAAGAAATTGTTATTGTGATCGCAGTTGGTCCTGTGCCCAGTCTCGCCGAAGCTATCGAACAACGGCCAGAAATCGCTAAAAAATGTGAATTCTTTGGCATGTTTGGTAGTTTTTATTTAGGTTATGATGGTTCGAAAGAAATCTCAGCCGAATACAATGTCGCGAACAATGTGGAGGCCTTTCGTACGGTAATCGGAGCAAATTGGCGAAGCATCACACTGACTCCACTCGACACTTGCGGCATCTTCTATTTATCAGGGGAAGATTACCAAGAGATTTGGCGAGCAACTAGTGACCCTCTCCTGAATGCTGTGATAGAAAATTACTGCATATGGGCACCAAGAGTCCCTTGGATCCATTGTGACTTTTTTACGCAAAAGTCCTCTACTCTATTTGATGATGTTGCCGTATACATGGCTTACGATGGATCACTCCTTAATTACGAAACTTTGCATTTTAATGTATCCGAAGAAGGCAAAACTCTAGTGGACGCAAATGGCATATTTGTAGCTAAAGTTGCTACCAGCTGGAAAGACATCAAAGCCTTTGAAAGTTTTTTGACAGATAGGCTACTTGATAATTAAAAGTAAATTTTACCTAGTATTAATTGCTCCGTTATTCGTTAATACCTATTACTATTATAACATACATATTAAAAATCGACATAAAGTATGCGCCGGCAGCAAAACCCAATCCAAGTTCTTTTCCTGAAAATTCCTCGTAGGATCAGTGCATCGATTGGCACAGAAAAAGCTCACAATAACGATGCCCATCCGGATCCAAGCAATGCAACTTTTTTCTAATTTTAGGCAATGTTGGACATTGTCTGGTTCCACACGGCTGAAACACCGCCCCTTTTAATTTATGCTTTCGCCAGACACATGCTCAGGCGGTGCAGTGGTTGCCACCCATCTGTCTAAATCCTTCGATGACAATGTCGAAGCTTTGTGCGATGTTGACTTCGCAATTGAAACTGGAGAATTTGTAGCACTCGTGGGTCCCTCCGGCTGCGGTAAAACAACACTCCTTAGGATCATGGCAGGCTTAGAACGTCCGTCGAAAGGTAAGGTCAGCGTTTTCGGATTGTCTCCCGAAGAAGCCTGTCGCGGCTCTCAAGTAGGGGTTGCTTTTCAGCAGCCCGCCTTACTCGACTCGCGAACAGCCCGTAGAAATGTAGCGCTTTCTCTTGAAGTGACAGGTGCACAGCCACAACGAAGTGTTGAGGATTTACTCCAGCAATTTGGTCTCGGCGATTTTATGGATGCCTACCCTCACGAGCTTTCCGGCGGGATGCGTCAGCG
>JAKVBA010000216.1 GCA_022447525.1 Gammaproteobacteria bacterium | reverse complement strand
TTATTTTCGGGCGGCAACCGTGCCGTTTTTCGTCAGTTTTTTCTGAAGTATTTCTGATCATGGAAATTTCAGCCAAACTCAATCCTTTTAATAGCAGTAAGCCTATTTCAGATTCTGAATTGGTAAGTTGCCATTGTGCAAACTGATTATTTACAGCGGTGAAAAAGTCGCGCTTAGATGATTTAAGTTCTTCTGAAATTTCATGAACTCTCAACTTAGAGTCTGATAGTTCACGTTTCAGTGCAGAAAGCGAAGATGCATTCTTCTTTATATCAAGTACTAGAAAGATAAAAACAGCGCCAGAAAGGATAATAAGAGAAACTTCCTGTGCTAGATGAATAAAATTCACTTCCTCTGAAAAGTCTACGTAGAGATCTAAGATTTTAAGAGTAATTATAATAAGCAATGTGACTGAAATAATTTTTTCTTTCATATTTGAATCTGACTTCTTTTATCAATTTACTTCTTCATATCGACTTAGTGGGTGTTTGAGGGTTCAGTAAGTATCCTACTGTAGCAACAGAACGCACCTTGAGATTAACTTTGCTAAAACAGACCGACCTCCTAATAATAGATGTTGCTCAGCTTGGTGCAATACATGTTAAGTATCAATGATGTTATAAGGTATGCATCTTCACCATCAAAAGAGGGTATTGAAGTTTAGTGTGACAATACCGTAACTTTTTTAGCGCCACAGTAAAAATATCAGTGATAGCAGTCGATAGTGCTTGAGGTAGGAATTTCGTTCTCTATGCCACCCTATGCAAATACTGATATGTAATAAGTGTGATGAAATTGTAAAAATTACCGATGTGCACTACTACTCTTTGTAGAACAACAATAAAGAGGTAGAATTCCCACCAGTGAAGACGATTAGTTAAAAAGAGGTTTCTAATGAGTAACGGCGCGCTGTCAATTGGTTTGTTTTATGGTTCAACAACCTGTTATACCGAAATGGCGGCAGAGAAAATACAAGCCCAACTCAACAGCCTTTTTGATGAAGATATCGTCGCACTTCACAATATTAAAGACGTTAGCCTTTCACGCACCGCTGAATACGACATTGTTATCTTTGGTATTTCCACATGGGACTTTGGCGAGCTTCAAGAAGACTGGGAGTCACATTGGGAAGACGTGCACGCCTTAGACCTCTCAGGCAAAACTGTCGCCTTGTTTGGCCTTGGCGATCAGCTAGGCTACGGAGAATGGTTTCAAGATGCATTAGGCATGCTTCACGACGCACTCATTCCGACTGGATGTAAGATTATTGGTTATTGGCCAAATCAAGGCTATGACTTTACTGCGTCAAAGGCGCTTACAGAAGACAAAAGCCAATTTGTTGGCTTGTCGCTAGATGATGAAAACCAATACGATGAAACAGAAAGTCGCATTGAAGCGTGGTGTGAGCAACTTCTTGTGGATATGGCGTAACGCAACTTAAGTTTGTGTTAAACGCACTGCTGCCAATTGAGCCATTACCGATAGCATGAGTCGAATCCATCAACATTTCTACCGCAACGGACCAAGTCATCGGGACGGGGCAGATGTATCATTTCAAGATATTCGCAAACTGTTTAATTTCGCTACGATCACTGTGGGTAGA
>JAKVBA010000215.1 GCA_022447525.1 Gammaproteobacteria bacterium | reverse complement strand
AAGTACGTAACCGTTCCAAAGTAGAAGTTATGTGTCGCTTACTTGATTTAGAGACGGATCCGAGAGGTATCGTTTTTTGCAACACTAAGCAGATGGTGGAAGAGGTATGCGAATCATTAGCATTGCGAGGCTATATAGTAGACCGCATACATGGTGATATTACCCAATCCAATCGTGAACGAGTCATCAAGAAGTTTCGAGAAGGATCTGTGGAGATGTTGGTCGCAACAGATGTTGCTGCGAGAGGTCTTGATATTGATGACGTTAATATTGTATTTAACTATGACTTACCATATGATCCAGAAGATTATGTTCATCGTATCGGTCGAACTGGGCGAGCGGGTCGTTCTGGTAAGTCAGTCACTTTTGTTTATGGGCGAGAGATTTACCGCTTAGAAGCTATCGAACGATATACTAGGCAGGTCGTACGACGTATGAAAATTCCTACTCTTGAGGAGGTGGAAGGGCGGCGTGCGGATCAGGCATATTACCAAATTCGTGATCGATTGGAACAAGGCAGTTTTTCGAATCATGAACATTTGGTAGATCGATTGTTGGATGCTGGACATACCCCAACCGACATTGCTAGCGCACTTTTTGACGAACTAGGCAAAAAAGAGGCTAGAGAGAGTGTTGCAATAGTTGAAGATACTGAAACTTTCAGTGAAACGCCACGTCCTGTTAGAGGTGGCAAGAACTCTGGCAAGCATGGTAGGTTTAGAAAAAAGAGCTATGTGCGTTCAGCAGAGAAGGGCTCTCGATCCAATGGAATATTTCAGGCAAATAAGAAATTCTCGACAAAAACTCTCAAGGGAAAAGGCTCTAGCTTAGGATCTAATCTTGGCAGTAATAACCAGTCAAAAAAGCAGTTAGGAAGTTCATCACTTCCGAAGCGACGTTTTAAGAGACCAGATTGATCTGTTTTTAGTAAAAGTACTTGCTGCAGTGTAGCTAATTTTGCTAGCTTCAAAGGTTTATTCTGTCTGCATGCAAGCGCGTACATCAAGTCGTATTTATAATCAATCTGCCCTTGAGGTTTGGTTCTCTTCTATTGAGATTAACTGGGAAGTTCATTTTAGCACAAATATTTTATCGCTTGGTCGGCAAATTTACCGTGAAGGAAAAATAACACAAATCGAGTTAACAGAGCAGGAGGCGATCGTTCATTGTGCCTTTTCTCGCAAAGATAGTTGCTATGCTGTTATTGATTGGGTGAATAAGCGCCCTAAGGTGCGCGCATCTATTGATGATAATGAAACCGGGCGAGCCGTGGCTGTAGCTGGTATGTATGAAATCGAGGAATTGATTGCTGATGAGATCGATCCATTGCCATATGCCCCGCAGCAGAAATTGTCACGAGCTAAGCCGAATGAGCGCAATAATAACCAAATTCAGAATACAAAGCAGGCGTCGAAAGCTAGTTACACAGAGACCAATCGTCAGGTAGATTTGGTCAAGTCGGCTAGACCTTCGCGGCGCTTAACTCCACGCCTAGAAGGATTGGAGACAGGGTTGCGATTGACCGCATATTGGGTTAGCTCTGATTTTCAAAGGGAGCCAGCATTCCAGCATGGGAGCTCGACACTAAATTCTTCTGAGCGAGAGTCGA
>JAKVBA010000214.1 GCA_022447525.1 Gammaproteobacteria bacterium | reverse complement strand
CCGAGTTTGTGGCAAAACTCATCTCAGATACGTTTGGTGCGGTTCTCGCATCGCAGATTGAACAACAAGATAAAATATCAGAACTAAACAATTTATTGACACTTTCAGACGACGAGTTTGTTGCAAAATGTATGCAAGACGATGAACTTGTTTTCCAATTAGAAGAAAATCTTAAACAGCGTTACCCATTTGATAGCGATGTTGAACACGCGGTCTACAAGGGGGCACCGTATCAAGCACCGACGCAGCAAAAAGAAGAGTCTCCCTCGTTTTTTAAAGACCTAGGAATTTCACTAAAAGAAAAACTGGACTTTTCAGGCAAAAAATTAACTGAGGAAGGTGCGAAGAAGATTAAAATAGCTGTCATGCTAACCATTGCCCAAAAGCAGCGGCAATTGCTCTCTGATGTGTTGATAAACGGTATTCCTAAACTTTCTGTCGATCACGGCAAGATAAACGCAAAGCTCACTTTTAGCATGAAGGAAGATAGCTCTCAGGAAGAGGAGGAAGAGAACGACTCAGCACCGAGTAGCAACGCAACAATAACTAGAAACTTTGGTCTGAGTAATTTGTCAGTAGCCAATCGTTTCGCCGGGGTCATCGATACATCAAAATTGATAAAAACAAGGCTTAATATTACGCCTGCAAGTAATCGAGCGCCGCAAGACGCACAAAGTAGCGCAAACATCTACAGCGAAGTTGAAATTCATTTCAAGTCTATTTTATGAGTACTTCTACTGACGTACAGAGCTTAATTTGGCTTATACATGCTGAAATGGCAACGGTGATGAATACCTTAGCCTTTCAGCAGTCTAGTTTTGGTGTAGAGAGTATACGAGTAAGAATGGGCCAACTAACTGATGATGAAAATAATAATAGCACCGCACCTCAACTTGATCCCCAGCGCTACCCACTCGCACAAGATGGTTGGTTACTAGACGTTCATTACAATGTTCATTCTATGGACACGCCTTTTGTGCCAGCGAAGTGGAAAGGCTTAAAAAGCGACATTGAGGTCATACGCCTTCAAGGTGTTGGTCCACAACTTACCAAGCGATTACACAAGTTACATATATTTACCATCGGTGAACTTAGTCGTATGAAAGCCGAATTAGTCAGGACCCACGAACTGAGGCCGTACCAAACAATAGCTGCACTAGCCTTAACGGTGCCGCCCGTCGCATTAACTTCTGAAATTCTTAAAAACTCGCCGCTGTGGTTAATTGACAACGAAACATGGTTAAGCACAAAAGTGTCTTCAACAAAACATTTTCGCGCACTTTCTAATTGGCTGCGACAGTTAGAGGTTTGTTTGGACAATAAGTGGCTATCTCGAGTTTCGCTGTACGAAATTGTTGGTTAAATACGCCCAATATTTTTAATTCAGCGAAAAATAGTCATCATATCTTCTTGTTGATCACTACACACGACAGATAGATGGCCTTGTTTAACCTAGGAACTTGTACTTATACGACTATTCTTAGCCTAACAAAACGCCCGACTAACAATAGACGGGCGTTAAATGAAGTTGCAATGGCTAAGGTTGTTAACCTGGCTTTTTAACCCAAGCGCTACACCAGCCATCAGCGTTAACAAGCTTATTAGGGAAAATGTTAC
>JAKVBA010000213.1 GCA_022447525.1 Gammaproteobacteria bacterium | reverse complement strand
CGCACCAAGCTCAACCCGGACAAGGGTTTGAAAGGCGGCTCGTGCAACAGGACGGCGTGTCAGGCACCCGGTGCCAATTACTTCAACTACTCGACGGAAAAATACTATTGCCGTCGATGCGCAGAAGATCTGAACCGGGCAAACCGGTTCGACGCCCAAAAAATGTACGGACATGACCTCTGCATTTTGCACGATTAGGTTTTAGTGCGACAGTTGGTAGAATGCCATCTTAGATAATTCGACCGGCCGCCGATCTGTTTACCACAAACCTCACAAGTAAAGACCTCTTTAGGTCCAGAACTAATACCTTTAAATTTTGATTGCCGTCCTTTAAGCGGGGACGGCTTTCCTTTATTTGGTGGTTCTTTTCCTTTTCGATGATGGACGTTGTTGCGATAATATTCTTTTAAGGTTTCAGATCGCTTTTTCCTAATCTCCGGAGTTTGAAGATTTTCAGTTTGTCGATGAGCATATTGTAATTTAAGAGTCTCATATGCTTTACTGGATATTTTGATATATTCTTCACGATTACTGTGCCAAGGCATACAAGCCATTTTATGAAAAGCAACAGTTTGGCTTCGCCCAAAAGTTTTCCATAAAAGATAATGAGCAATAAAGTGTTGACGCGGAGTTAAATATATCCTATTAAACGAATGTTTTCTGAAACTTTTATATTCAGGAAATTCACCAGTTGGGCAAATATGATGCCCTTCCATATATACACCGTTAACGTTAATTTTTGTTTTCTTAGTCACTTTATTGATAGAATTATGTCGTTGACAATAAGCAATAAACTTGCAATAACGATTTAGATAGTGTGGATTGTGATCTTTAGTAGATAGAAGCTCATAAATATTCACGCTGGTATGTCTCCGCATATTAGGGCTGTTGGATGTTAGCGCATCGCGAACAGTATTTCGTTTATTTATCAATCTTTGCATACTTGACCCGTCTGCATAAACAAGCTAATACCTAATTCCAAACAGGAGATGAAAATGATCGAACCTGATGCAGAACAGAAAATCAAGATGATTGCCGGCCACATTATCTCACAGGGCCAGTGCATTGATCTTGGCAACGCCCACCTCGAAACCAAGTTCGAACACGATGGAACTCAGGTGCGCTTCGTCCGTAACGGCGTCGGCGACTTCACGTCGATTGCTCTCGAGAACGAGACTCGCAATGTCTACGCATATTGGTCGGAAGGCTACGATGTGCTTACGATGCTGAGCAAGGACGGCCAGGAATTCAACCGGCTTTACACTGCCATCGAAAACGAACTGGGGATTTGTTTCTAGGTATTGACACTTCCCCACTTTGTGCTATAGTTAGCCCAGTTAAGCAAAGCAGCAAAGGAGAACTACCATGCGGTAATTGACTCATAAACCCAATTGTTGTATAGAGTAGAAAGAGATTTGTTTTGTTGAGTTGAACTATAACCCAGGAGTGGTTATGTAAACGAAAATTCGGTGAGGGCGAAAGCCTAGCCAATCACTGTTAGGAGTGCTTTAGAGATGAGCACGATCGGGATTTATCCCAGGAGTGAGTAGGGAATGGCCTAACACATGGCCCTATTATCAGGTCAGTTTCAAAACTGATGCTTGTGGACACTAGGCAACTGATAACCCTTGTAGGAAAAAGATAGTGTTGGTCCCAACTGAGGCCTGTTCA
>JAKVBA010000212.1 GCA_022447525.1 Gammaproteobacteria bacterium | reverse complement strand
GCCATAAAAAGCAAAGAAGCAAGCCAGGTGAGCGATGATGAAAAATTGTATGAAAAGGTTTCTCTGCAAAGGTTGCTAGAAAAGCGCTATAAAACGGTACTCTATAACGAAGTAAAAAACGCCTATAGCAACGCTGTAAAGCAGTGGGGGAAACCCTTTAACATTGTTACATTGAATGGGTTAGGTAAAGATTTAGGGCTCCACACTATCGAACTTATAGAGACTGGACGCATAGATTTTGGTTACGTTGGTCATAAAGAACTTAATAGCCTGACACCGGAACAATATTCTTCAATGGGCGTTTATCAAATCTCTGAATTATCGAATGAAATACGCGGTACAAAACGGCTGTTTTGCGCTAAAACAGAACTGGGTAAACAGGTGACTGAGTCGCTTAATCAAGCACTTTTAGACATTAAGGAAAGCCACATTGCAAGCCGAGAACTTCGCGAAATTAACTTCGTTGCTGATGGCTATCCACAGGTGCTAAAGCCGATATTTAATAAACGTTGGGAAGATGCGGAAGATACATTCGATATTGCTGACTAATTCATGTATCTAAAGGGGATACGTTTACCTTAATGACGCAGTGCTGTATTAGCACGCCTTATTGCCAAAAATAAGCAATAACAATGTTGTCAGTCTTGTTAACCGCCATAAGCAGGGTAATATTACTTATTGCCTACAAATTACCCGTAAAGTTAATAATTATGAAAACGTTATCCCTTTTCTTTGGTGCAAGCCTGCTAGCGTCGACCGCCGCTACAATGCCTGCTTTTGCCGCTCAAAATCTCTACAAGTCCTTTCCTGCAGATGTTATGCCCGAGCTTAGTGCAGATGGTGCGTACCACGTTGGAGTTAAAACGATTGAAGCTACCTACCCTCAGTTAGTGCCTGACTTTGTGAAAGGACAGGCAGAACGAAGCCTTATGCTTGAGGTATGGTACCCAACCAAAGAAGAAACTGCGCTTACACAATACAGTGACGAAACACGCAGTGGTATAACGTTTGAGGTGCAAGCTAACGCTTATCGCGATGTTGCTATAGCAAAGACAGAAACCAAATATCCAGTCATCGTTATCTCACATGGATATACAGGTTATCGCACGTTAATGCACTACCTAGGCGAACACTTAGCATCACATGGCTATGTGGTAGCTGCCATCGATCACACCGACTCAACCAACAAAGATGTTAACTTTGCTGAAAGCCCATATTCTGGTTTTCCAAGCACACTCCTTAACCGTGCTAAAGACCAAGTATTTACCCTAAATGCGATAACAGAACACCCATTTTTTAAAGACAGTGTGGATAGTGAAAAAGCGGGGGTTATCGGCTATTCCATGGGAGGATACGGCGCAGTAAGCACTGTTGGTGGGTGTTATGCATTTAATGATACCACCGCCGCTACTTTTACTGGCACACAAGACCCAGCCGCTGTCCAATTAGTGAAGCAGGCCTTAAATACGTGTGCTGGTGGAAAAGAGAGTAGTGATGCGGTACTACCGTCGTGGAAGGCGGCCTTAGCACTGGCTCCGTGGGGTGGTCAGCATCAGTTATTTGATGTTCAGTCACTTAACGATATTAAGGTACCTGTTTTATACGTAGCAGGTGACAACGATGATATTTCGGGTTATGACGGTATCCGTTGGTTGTTTGACAATACGGGGAACTC
>JAKVBA010000211.1 GCA_022447525.1 Gammaproteobacteria bacterium | reverse complement strand
GACAAGGAATTCAAATTGATGGCAGTCAATCAGGTGGCCAATGAGTTAGATAGTGTCTGTCCGAATTCTATTGGCTCAAGAATGATTTATGAATATTCTAAGTTTCGATATGAATTTAGAAAGACGCTTGTAATCTGTTCAATCGGCAGGTCTATTGATCAACTCTGTAGTTCTGTGATCTTTGGTGAAATGCTGCTATTTTTCTGTGATTTGCGCATAGTTATCCTGTCAAACCACCTGTTTTTGATCGATTTTGGGGAGTTGGCCTAAGCTGCTAGCAGTAATTTGATCTCTTTTTCCCGGGCTTTAGCAATAGCCATTTCTTTGCTGAGCTTTCTACCAATTTTATGCAGGTTGTATGCGATCACCGCTAAACCTACATATTTGTTAAAGGCTACCTTCGAACGGTCCATGCAGCGGTTTAATCCACGATGCTCCAATTCATTGATGTTGGATTCAATCGCATTATGCTTGTGTCTTAATTTGACAAATTTCTTATCTGTTTCCTGAGCTGTTTCATCTTTATTCCTTTTACCCTTCTTACTCATAATCAGATTGATGTCAGGGTAGACTACATTAATCAATGCTTTGTTTTCTTTACTGGAAAAGCCTTTATCAACACTCCATGAATTGATCAGTTCATAGGTAGCTTTTACCTGATCGACGATAGCGCAAAAAGCTGCTTCGTCTTGTTGCTTATAACCGATGGTATAATGGAGAATTAAATCATATTGATCAGTGGTAACAAATAGCTTTTTACCTATCTCTACATCGCGTTTGCCTTTGTTAATCCATTCGACATAAGGTTGGAAGATAGAGAATATCTTTTCTTGATGTGGAATAGACTCTCCTTGTAATATTCGCCTGTCCAACAAGTCAATATGTTTTTCAAGCATCCGATGAAACCATTCTACTTGCACAAGGCAAGTAAAATTGACCTCATCGCACTGATGGTAAGCCAATGCCTTGAAATTGATAATTTTAACTGAGAGCTTTCTACCTTCCTCTAGCAGCTTGTTGCAAGCTTGTCTTTGACGCTCCTGTTTATTTTGACCACCAGAACTGGTAATTCTACCAAAATCACGATAGGCCGATTTGAGCTTCTTGATATTGTCTTTCCATTGTCGCCAACCTGAGATGGCTAATTGATTACTGAGCTTACCTATGAGCTCGTTACACTTTCTTCCACTCTCATATAAATGTCGATAATCTGTAGGGAAATACGTATCACTTTCTACCACAAAACTGTCAGTCTTTAAGGATAAAGCCTGGTCTTTTTTTTTATTATGCTTAAATACCCGATGACCTAACTCTATGACAACCGCATTGATCTGTTCTAGTGACTCATCACTGAGCAATATTAAATTATCATAAATGGTCGACTTTGAATATTGCTTTCTGTTATGTTCGCCATGAGTAACTTCTAAACCTAAAATACCACGAACCAAATAGTGATGATTGGCTAAATCCATTACTTCATCATAAGAAATATTAAGGCATAAACGCAATTGGCTCAACACCAAAATCTCCCACAGACTCATCCCTGTACTACCCTTGCCCGAACTCCGTTTGGTACCCACTGTTTGACGAAGAATTTCCTCCACCTTAATACTCAGATCAGGCATCGTATACAAACGTTGAAGGCCCAATAGCAAATCTGCAATATGATTACTGCGACCTTTATTGACCGGAATACGAACTT
>JAKVBA010000210.1 GCA_022447525.1 Gammaproteobacteria bacterium | reverse complement strand
ACGCACAGAAAAACTCACACTCACCTTATTCCAACTTTAAAGTTGGTGCTGCAGTACTTACTCCAAGCGGAGAAACCTTCTCTGGTTGTAACGTAGAAAGTGCTGCCTTCCCGCTAGGTCAATGTGCCGAGGCCACCGCAATAGGTAATATGGTCACCCAAGGACAAAACCGTATCGCGCACATTGTTATCGCAAGTCCGAATGACGAGTTTTGTTTCCCATGTGGTGGGTGTAGACAGAAAATTGCTGAATTCGCCCCAGATGAAACCCCTGTAACCATGGTTAGTCAAACTGGCCAAGTGTTCGAAACTACCATTGGTGAATTACTTCCAAATGCCTTTAGGGCACATGACTTAGACAAATAAAACTTTTCAGAACATCTGTCCGTAGTCGAGGCCTATGCAAGCCTATTTGCTAGTGCCTCGTTTACCGAACAATCTACCTCTATCCTTTCTCAATCAGCACATCAGTGGCTTAGAAGTCTGTTTAATCGACAAGATCCTTCCTTGACCATCAAAGGCTAATGCTACGTGAGTACCAATGTTGATATCTCCTTCTATGCGACCGTTAATATTTAACGATGCAATAAGGTTTTCAGAAACCACTAGCTGCTGATTACTGCAGTTCACTAAAAGCCAATAACCATCTTGAGCCTTAAGTGTTGCTGGCTCTAAGGTTACCGCTTTAGCCACCAAATTGCTTTCAACATATTGTTGCGTATAGGCATTAAAACGGGCTTTATAATCATTTCCAGTTTTATTAGCCAGCAGCTTATCCTCCCCTTCAAACCCATGATATTGAACAATATCTACACTGTGTGCTGCCGTTTGAAAAGGCGACGAATTATCACGTTGGAATGTACCGATATTGTATACGCCCAACATGGCAACGATTGCGAATGCCACAGCCGTAAAACGTAAGGTTGAAGAAGCAAAATACACCCGAATATGTGAAGACAAAGCTTCAAATATACGCTGAGCTTCACTTTCATTTTCTTTCGCTTTGTTGTGGGCGAGCACACTGGCACGCACGCGAGCATTGACCTTTTCGGTCACTACATCATTTTGCTTTTGTATTTGCTGGCTGCGCCTAAACGCATCTTGTAGTTCTTTATCTGATATAGACATGATTACATTTTCTCCAGCATAGTTTTAAGACTGTCTTTCGCATACCGTATCCGGGTTTTCACCGTTTCTTTCTCAGCGCCGCATATGGCGGTAATTTCCGAAAGCCCAAACCCTTCAAACTGCAAAGTTAGCGCCTCTTTTTGCTTGTAAGGCAATTGCTGCAGACAGGCTTTAAACCAATCTTTTTCTAGCCCTTTTTGAACATCGTCCTCTACCGAAGATTGGGCATACTTAACTAACTCAGTGAGCGAGAACGCTTCATCTGCATCGTTGTTATATTCAAGCTTGGCGTTTTTTCTAAATTCATCAATAAGTGTTCGCCTACCAATAGTGAACAGCCAAGCCTGAAAATTATCGCCACTTTTGAACAAATGACGACTTTCAATAACCTTTATCCAAGAACGCTGGCATATATCCTCTGCAACGGCGCTATCACTCAACATCTTCAAAAAGTAAAATAGCTTGTGGTTATGTAAATCAAAGAGTGCGGCTAATGATGCTTCGTCACCTTTTGCGCCGTATCGCAACATTAGCCTTTCACTCACTCCAAGCGCTTTTTCGCGCTTACCTTGAAACAGGCTTTGCAAGCTTGCGCCTATACTCATAGGCAGTCCTTATTGTT
>JAKVBA010000021.1:5898-24658 GCA_022447525.1 Gammaproteobacteria bacterium | reverse complement strand
ACGTAGTTGGCTGGATCTTTTAATTGAGCGCCTTCGCTCAATGCAGCCTGATCGAATAAAACATGAGCCCAGTCATTGAAGCTGGTCTGATTTTCATCCAGTTGTTTAATCAATGCATGATCTGGGTTGATTTCAAGAATAGGCTTGGTCGTAGGTGCTTCTTGCCCCATTGCTTTCATGATCCTTTCTAGGTTCGCGCCAGGGTCAGTCTCATCGGCAACAAGGCAGGCTGGAGACTCTGTCAAACGATGCGTCAATCGAACGTCTTTTACAGAGTCTTGCAAAACTTCCTTTAGTTTTTCCGTAACAGAGGACAGTGCTTGTTTTTGTTCTTCTTGCTCTTTTTTCTCTTCTTCGTTCAGCTCTAGGTCACCCTTGGTTACCGACTTAAGAGGTTTTTCGTTGAATTCATACAAACTTTGCACCAACCACTCATCGACGGGGTCGCTAAGCAGTAACACCTCGATGCCTTTTTTTGCAAACATTTCCAGGTGAGGCGAACCTTTGGCCGCTTTGTGGCTCTCAGCTGTGATGTAGTAGATCGCGTCTTGATCTTCTTGCATTCGTCCAACGTAGTCGTCTAGAGACACGGTTTGGTCATCCGCTTTGGTTGATGCGAACCTTAAGAGTGCAGTTATGTTGTCCTTATTTGGAATATCTTCAACTATGCCTTCTTTGATGACTTGACCAAATTCGTTCCAAAACTCCTGATAGGTTTCAGCCTCATTGGTGGCAAGACGTTTGAGCTCGTCTAAAACACGCTTGACTGCTCGGGCTTTAATTTTAGCGATGTCTCGGTCGCTTTGAAGAATCTCTCTAGAAACATTGAGGGGTAAGTCTGCTGAATCAACCACACCTTTGATAAAGCGCAGATAATTTGGCATCAAGCTTTCCGCATCGTCGGTGATAAAAATTCGACGAACATAGAGCTTCACCCCTTTACGGTTTTCTCGATTCCAAAGATCAAAAGGCGCCTTTTTGGGTATGAATAGCAGTGATGTGTATTCAAGATTACCTTCGACTTTGTGGTGTAGGGTCGAAAGAGGAGCCTCCATATCGTGACTGAGAGACTGATAGAAGTTTTGGTACTCCTCCTCAGAAATTTCGTTTTTCGGTCTGGCCCATAAAGCCGTACCTTTGTTCACAGTTTCGAGTTCAGGTTCAGCATCTTCTATTGGTTTGCCCTCGTCATCGAGCGGTTGTGGTGCAAACATCTTAATGGGTAAAGAGATATGCTCGGAATATTTGTTGATGATGTGTTTTAGTCTGAAGTCTTCTAAATATTCTGACTCCCCCTCTCTGAGGAAAAGAGTGATTGAAGTACCAGCGTCTGAGCGTTCTGCATCACTTATGGTGAACTCTCCTTTACCATCTGATTCCCACTGATAGGCTTGCTCACTCCCGGCTCTTCGAGTAACCAGAGTTACTTTATCTGCCACCATGAACACCGAATAAAACCCGACCCCAAACTGACCAATCAAGCTCATGTCGTCTTGGTCTTGGTTGCCCTTAAGCGCTTCCATGAATTTTTTAGTGCCCGAGCGCGCGATCGTACCAATATTGTCAATGATCTCATCATGTGACATGCCGATGCCGTTATCACTGATAGTCAGAGTTTTTGCTTCTTTATCGGTAGTAATCGTAACAGCAAGTTCTTCGTCATCGCTCAATAGTGATGCGTCGGTGAGTGCTTCAAAGCGGCGTTTGTCTATGGCATCTGAACTGTTTGAAATTAACTCCCTAAGAAAAATCTCTTTTTGGCTATAAAGAGAGTTGATCATTAAGTCCAATAGTTGCGAAATTTCGGTTTGGAACGCGTGGGTTTGGGTATTGCTCATTGTCTTGAATCGGGCCAAAAGCCCATATTTGTTATTGATTGAAAAGTTACGCGTCTTACTTGGGGTTTTGGGGTGAAAATTCAAGCATGTAATTTTTACTTTTTTTTGACATAACCGTTGACGACTATGATTCATGTGAGTATAGTCGCGCCTCAACAATTTGCAGGGTGATTTCTCTTTTACTTCCCAGCAGAAATTTTGTTTAGTTTGAAGGCTTTTCCGTCGGATAATTGATTCGAATAATTTCTGGAAAGAGGCTAAAATTACCGCACCGTCGGGGTGTAGCGCAGCCTGGTAGCGCATCTGGTTTGGGACCAGAGGGTCGGGGGTTCGAATCCCTCCACCCCGACCATTTTTATTTTTGCTTCAGTGTTGGCTATTAGCACGGTAAGAGGAAACAAACATTGTGTCTTCTTACAAGCTCGATATCTGATCTTTAGTGGTGTTGAACCCGCTAAGCTGACATTGAAAAGAAGATAGTAAGTTGAGCGCCCGTAGCTCAACTGGATAGAGCAACGGCCTTCTAAGCCGTAGGTTACAGGTTCGAGTCCTGTCGGGCGCGCCATTTGATCAAGTGCGCTATGGCGTTTTTGATCGAGCCACATGTAAGCTCAATGCTTAGATGGTTTTTGGCAAAAAGCATTTGCATTTGTTGGGTTTGGTTTTAAACTGTTGATCCGTTTAAATCAAAACGACCATTTTGAACTACCTGGTGACTGTAGCTCAGTTGGTAGAGCCCCGGATTGTGATTCCGGTGGTCGCGGGTTCGAACCCCGTCAGTCACCCCAGTTGAAAATTGGTAAACTAGCTTGATCGGCTAAGCAGGCTAATACATTTGACGTCTTAAATCGTGATGTGCGAGAGTGGCGGAATTGGTAGACGCGCTGGATTTAGGTTCCAGTGTCTTGCGGCGTGAGAGTTCGAGTCTCTCCTCTCGCACCATTTAAGATAATCAATGTAACAAGCCCAAGCCAATTAAACTAACAAGCCAAATAGGTAATACAGGTAATAAGGTCAGAGCGGCCGATGGAGTAACTGGCTTGCCGGTTTTAACCTGCCCCTCTTTACTCCCCGCTTTTCATTCTCCGCTTTTTATTCCCCGCTCTTTATTCCCCTCCCTCTCTCATTATTTCTCCCCGCCGTTGCCTGAAACCGTAATGTGGTTGCATAGTCCCTGGTGATTTCATTCTCCTTGGATTGGCAGCAATGCCAACTCTTCAATTCGTCGTGGTACCAACATTTATTGGCCACTCAGTTTTATCTTTCTTTGATCGTTGTGCTTTCTTTTCGCTTGGTTGTAGCCTTTGCACTAATTTTTTATCAAAAACTTGATCAATAGCCAGATTTTTGACGTCTAAGACATTTTCACTGGCGATTGCTTAGTGGTAGAATCGCGCCCCTATTTGTGCGTCGATGATTTTTCAAAGGCAAATCGGGCCGCAATACAGAATTCTAAAAGAAGACTAATTTAAGTAACGATAACGAGTTATACATGCAAGCGTCTGTTGAAAAAACCAGTGCCATTGGCCGTAAAGTTAGTGTTGTTGTACCCGCTGAAAAAATTGAATCAGCAGTACAGAAGCGTCTTAAGCAATTATCCAAGCGAGTGAAAATCCAAGGTTTTCGCCCTGGAAAAGTGCCAATGAAAATTGTTGAACAGCAATATCGAGGCACAGCCACAAATGATGTGTTGGGCGACTTGATCCAAAATAGCTTAGCTGAAGCGCTCCAAGCTCAAGAGATCGTTCCAGCAGTGCAACCAGATATCACTCCTGAACAGTTGGAGAAAGGCGAAGATTTCAAATACACCGCTACTTTTGATGTCTATCCTGAGTTTGAAAAATTGAATCTCGAGGGCGTCAAAATTATTAAGCCACAAAGTGAAGTAGGCGATGAAGACATCGATAAAGTTGTTGAGAATATGAGAAAACAACAACTTGAATGGGTTGAGCGTAAGCGTAAAAGTAAAAAAGGTGATCGAGTGATCATCGACTTCGTTGGCACCATCGACGGTGAAGAGTTCCCCGGCGGCAAGGCTGAAGATCATGGCATGGTCATCGGTGAGAACCAAATGTTGCCAGACTTTGAAAAAGGCGTTAAGGGCATGAAAGCGGGTGAGAGCAAAGATGTCGAGGTTGTTTTCCCTGAAGACTACAATGAAGAGTTGGGCGGCAAAACCGCTATCTTCAAAATCGATGTTAAGACTGTCTCTGAGGGCAAACTTCCAGAAGTAGACGAAGACTTTGTGAAGAGTTTTGGTATCGAAAGCGGTGAAGTAGCTGAGTTGAGAGATGAGGTTCGCTCTAACCTTGAGACAAACCTTGAAAGTCAGTTGAGCTCGACCATTCGTCAGCGCACGTTTGACGCTTTACTAGAGCAAAACGAAACTGAAATTCCGGAGAAGATGGTCCGTGAAGAAGCGGGTCGTATGGTGCAAGAGCAAAAGAACCAAATGCTGCAGCAAGGTATTGATGCTAAGTTGCTGGAAAACTTTCCTGAGCCAGAGTTTGAGACACTGAAGCCGCAAGCTGAGAAGAGAGTTGCGCTTGGTTTGTTGATGATGGAGGTCATCAATAAAGAAAGCCTTAAGCCCGAAGAAGACCGAGTAAACGCTCGTATCGAAAAAATGGCATCGTCTTACGAGGATCCCTCTGAGTTCATCGATTATTACAAGTCAAACCAACAAGCATTAGCTCAAGTACAATCGCTAGTGCTTGAAGAGCAAGTGGTTGATCTGCTGCTTGAAAAAGCCGATGTCGAGATCGAAGAGCTGAAAGCTTCCGATCTACTCAGTATGCAGTAAATCTGCTGGCTGTGATTGTTAAAAAGGCCGAGCGGGTGCAAACTCGCTCGGCTTTTTTTATGGTTTTTTTGAAAAAGAGCCCCATTTAGCAATAAAACTGAGAATGTTTATGTGATTTGCTATTGAGTAAGCCATAATTGTCTCTACATTCTCTTGAGGTAGAGTCGCGGTATACTTACGTATTAGCAGTGGCAGAGAACATAAGATAAGACACTAGGAATAATGAATAAAATTTTGACCCCATTTGATAACACTCTCGTTTCATCTTCACGCGGCCCAGTTGAATCGCCTGAAGCGGCCGGTGGCTTAGTGCCGATGGTTGTCGAAAGCTCCGGGCGCGGCGAACGAGCTTACGATATTTATTCAAGGCTGCTGAAAGAGAGAGTTATTTTTCTGGTTGGGCAAGTCGAAGACCATATGGCTAACTTAATTGTGGCTCAATTGCTGTTCCTTGAGTCTGAAAATCCAGATAAAGACATTAATTTGTATATTAACAGTCCCGGAGGCTCGGTAACCGCTGGCATGGCGATTTACGACACCATGCAATTCATTAAACCAAATGTAAATACAGTGTGTATTGGTCAGGCGGCGAGTATGGGAGCATTGTTGTTGACGGCTGGCGCGGCTGGCAGTCGATTTGCTTTGCCGCATGCGAGGGTGATGATTCATCAACCTCTAGGCGGGTATCAAGGTCAGGCCTCGGATATCGATATTCATGCCAAAGAGATCTTGCGGATTCGCGAAGAAATGAACCAAATCATGTCTAAACACACCGGTCAGAAACTTGAGACCGTCGAGCGTGATACTGAGCGTGATAATTTCTTGAGCGCAGAAGAGGCAAAAGAGTACGGTTTGATCGATGAAGTGCTCGAGAAACGTCCCGAGAAATAATCATGAGTTTGATCAAAGATACTGTAATTCTTGTCAGAAATTGCGTTTAAATCTGGTCCATGGTTGAGTTACAATTTAATTTATACTCTCTAAATTGGGCTGTTTTACGTGATTTTTGTGTTTAAGAGAGCTTTTTTCAGTTTTTTGAACAAATACGGCCTAGAAAATTAAATAGGGG
The DNA here is from genome assembly GCA_022447525.1 of Gammaproteobacteria bacterium. Taxonomy (GTDB): domain Bacteria; phylum Pseudomonadota; class Gammaproteobacteria; order Arenicellales; family Arenicellaceae; genus Arenicella. The sequence goes on along the minus strand of JAKVBA010000021.1, from coordinate 18,948 downwards.
AATCTATGACAGACGACAATAAAAGTAACGAAGATAACAAGCTACTTTATTGTTCTTTTTGTGGCAAAAGCCAACACGAAGTGCGCAAGCTGATTGCTGGTCCTTCTGTATTTATTTGCGACGAGTGCGTAGATCTTTGCGAAGACATTATTCGTGAAGAAGCAATCGAAGATATAGCTAATAATGAAGAACAGGAAAGCTTTCCGAACCCGCAAGAGATACATAAGGGTCTTGATGACTATGTGATCTCCCAAGAAGCGGCAAAAAAAGTGTTATCGGTTGCGGTTTACAACCACTACAAACGCATACGGAGTCAAGAAGTTGATCCTGAAGTAGATATTGCCAAGAGCAATATTTTGCTAATCGGTCCAACCGGTTCCGGTAAAACACTGTTGGCAGAAACACTGGCTAAACAATTAAACGTGCCTTTCACCATTGCTGACGCAACAACGTTAACCGAAGCCGGCTACGTTGGCGAAGACGTTGAAAATATTATCCAGAAGCTTCTACAAAAATGCGATTATGATGTTGAGCGAGCTGAGCTTGGTATCGTTTACATTGATGAGATAGATAAGATATCGAGAAAGTCTGATAACCCATCGATCACTAGAGATGTATCAGGCGAGGGCGTGCAACAGGCTTTGTTAAAATTAATTGAGGGAACAACTGCATCTGTCCCCCCGCAAGGCGGGCGCAAACACCCCCAGCAAGAGTTTTTACAGGTCAATACCCGAAACATTCTATTTATATGTGGCGGCGCTTTTGCAGGCCTTGATCAAATTATTCGAGACCGCTCGGAGAAAAGCGGAATTGGCTTTGGCGCGCAAATCCACTCTAAATCAGAGAACCCTTTCATCACAGAGCACCTTAACAAATTAGAGCCTGAAGACTTAGTCAAGTACGGTTTGATCCCAGAATTCATCGGCCGTCTACCAATCATTGCGACGCTTGAAGAGTTAGATGAAGACGCTTTGATGACCATTCTTACTCAGCCGAAGAACGCGCTGGTTAAACAATACGAGCGTTTACTAAAGTTAGATGGCGTTGAGTTGGAAATTCGTGAAGACGCTCTGAAGGCCGTAGCAAATAAGGCGATGGCACGAAAAACTGGGGCGCGTGGTCTGCGCTCGATTCTTGAAAATGCGTTGCTCGAAACTATGTATGAACTACCTTCAAAGAAGAGCGTGCAAAAGGTTTCCGTTGATGCAAGTACGATAAACGAAGGTGCTCGACCGTTGTTCATCTACGAAGAAAAAGACAGCGAGAAATCGGCTTAACGAATAACATTGTGTTTGATGGGGTTGAGTGTAGGGTATGCACTCAGCCAGGCACGGTGTGAATTATATGAGCCTGACACCTTATCAATCGCTTTTAAAATATAGGTCAGGTTGCAAAAAAGATGCATAAAAAATCTGATTAGCGTTACTCGGTCCAAGTTACGGTATAAAGGCTCGAACCACCCAAGGTCCCTAGGTACACTTGTTAAACTAAGATCTACTTGATCAGTACCAAATTTTAATCGCATAGCCATGCTTAATTGGCGATGTGTTTTCAGAGAAGTAATCACATGACAGAACAAACCACAGTAATTGATTATCAAACCGCTTTTCCTCTTCTACCTCTCAGGGACGTGGTGGTATTTCCACATATGGTAATCCCGTTATTTGTCGGCCGTGAAAAATCAATCAAAGCACTGGAAACGGCCATGGAAAATGGCAAGTTAATCGCCCTGGTAGCTCAATTCGATGCTTCAAAAGAAGAACCCAGTGTTGATGACGTTTTTGAAGTAGGGGTGTTAGCCAATATTTTACAGATGCTTAAGTTGCCTGATGGGACAGTCAAGGTGTTAGTCGAAGGTGTGCAGCGAATTCGTCTATCCGATATTTCTGACGAAGGTAGTTTTCAGGCTCTCGCCACCCCATTGGAGACGGTTGATGCTGACCCCGCTGAGGCAAGCGTGGCTTTGCGCACGCTGGTTGCTGAGTTCGAGAGTTATGCAAAAATAAATTCCAAAGTCGCCCCCGAGGCATTAGGCCAGTTAAAGTCGATTGATGATCTCGACCGTTTGGTTGATACCGTTGGTGGTTTTCTTGATCTTAAGCTCGAAGAAAAACAAAATCTGCTAGAAGCGAGCGATCTAAATGAGCGTTTAGATCAGGTGCTATCGTTTATGGAAACTGAACTCGATATGCATCGTGTTGAGAAGAAAATTCGCGGTCGTGTAAAGAAGCAGATGGAGAAGAGCCAACGAGAGTACTATCTGAATGAGCAGATGAAGGCCATTCAAAACGAGCTCGGTGAGTCTGAAGACGGTCAAAGTGAACTGGATGAAATTCAAGAGAAAATAGAAAAAGCCGGCATGAGTAAAGAGGCTCGTGAAAAGGTGGATTCGGAAGTCAAAAAATTACGTATGATGTCACCGATGTCGGCGGAAGCCGCGGTAGTGCGCAATTACATTGATTGGATTGTGCAAATCCCTTGGAAGAAACGCACGCGAGTGCGAAGTGATATTCATGCGGCGCAAGAAATTCTCGACGCCGATCACTATGGTTTAGAGAAGGTAAAAGAGCGAATTCTTGAGTATTTGGCGGTTCAGCAACGGTTGAAGAAAATGAAAGGGCCTATACTTTGTTTGGTAGGCCCCCCTGGCGTTGGTAAAACCTCTCTAGGTAAGTCGATCGCTAAGGCAACTAATCGAAAATTCATCCGCATGTCGTTGGGCGGCGTGCGAGATGAGGCAGAAATTCGCGGCCATCGTAGAACTTATATAGGATCGATGCCGGGTAAGATTGTGCAAAACATGTCTAAGGTTAAAACTAAAAACCCGTTGTTTTTGCTTGATGAAATAGACAAGATGGCCGCTGATTTTAGGGGTGACCCTGCCTCAGCAATGCTTGAGGTTCTCGATCCTGAGCAAAACAGCACGTTTGCCGATCACTATCTCGAAGTTGACTATGATCTGTCTGAGGTCATGTTTGTCGCTACCTCTAATAGTCTCAACATCCCTGGCCCGCTTTTGGATCGCATGGAAGTGATTCGTCTGGAGGGCTACACCGAAGCGGAAAAGCTGAATATCGCTCAGCGCTATCTGGTGACGAAACAGATGAAGAATAATGGCCTACGTGATAGTGAAATAGAGATAAAAGAGGAAGCTATCGTTGATACTGTTCGCTACTACACCAGAGAAGCGGGAGTTCGTGGCTTAGAGCGCGAAATTGCGAAAATGTGTCGCAAGGTGACTAAGCAACTATTGCTTGACGGCAAGCTGACCAAAATTGTTATTGACTCGCAAAATTTGGATGAGTATCTGGGCGTCAAGAAGTTCAGCTTTGGTTTGGCTGAGGACGAGAATCGAGTAGGGCAAGTAACAGGCTTGGCATGGACTTCAGTTGGTGGTGAGTTGCTTACTATCGAGTCTGTTGTGGTTCCCGGTAAAGGTAAGCAAACCTCGACGGGTAAATTAGGTGATGTGATGCAAGAGTCTATTCAAGCGGCCATCACTGTTGTGCGATCGCGCGCCGAGGGCTTCGGCATTGATAAAGCGTTGTTCAATGAAAGAGATTTTCATATTCACGTTCCGGAGGGTGCAACGCCTAAAGATGGGCCAAGCGCAGGCATTGGTATGTGCACAGCGCTGATCTCAGCAATCACCAATATCCCCGTCAGAGCCGATGTGGCGATGACAGGTGAGATTACTCTTCGGGGCGATGTACTGCCGATTGGTGGCCTTAAAGAAAAGTTGCTGGCAGCCCATCGAGGGGGAATAAAGCATGTAATCATTCCTCATGAAAATGAGAAAGATTTGGTAGAAATTGCCGAGGAAGTTAAACAAGATTTAATTATTACGCCGGCAAAAAGAATCGATGAGGTGCTAGAAATAGCGTTAGTGGAACTACCAAAACCTAATAATGACGCCTCAACAGAAAAAAAATCAGTGTCTTCGCCGAAGTCTAAGAAAAATAAGGCTGCAGAAGCTCATCATTAAACTAAATCTAAACACTCCTTATAAATCAATACCATCTGGCTCATTATTGAGTGATCTCTTGAGCCAGATGCCCAGTGCGAATCCCTCCAAACCCGCATAAACCCTAGGCTCAACAGGATATTTTTTTTTAAGTCAATATTGTTTTTTTCTAGTAATGCGGTCATTATTGCCGCACTGGTACAACGCAAAATAAGAATAATCCATAAATCTTCTTCTAGTAGTACCACGTGTTGGCAAACCCGATGTAGGGGCTTGCAGAAGTCGGCGATGGGCCGTTTGAGTTCTCTTATCCGAGCGAGACCTCAGGGCTGATTATTGTCATCGAAGTATATTGAAGCGACCATCTCCTTCAAAGTGCTGGGGTTCAGACTTCTGCCTGCAAATTTGGGGGCTTCGCTAACGCCACGCATCTGATTTTTTGAAAAGAGCTCGCTCTTGTGAGGGCTTAGTTCGTCCTGAGAAATTGGAACGAGTGGGCGTATTTGCCCACCGTAGACACACATAATATTTATACCTAATGAGGAAATAATCGTGAATAAATCTGAATTGATCGACCTAGTAGCTGCTAAAGCAGATATCTCTAAATCAGCTGCTGGTGACGCCTTAGACGCCGTGTTGGAGGGAATCACTGGCGCATTGAAAAAAGGCGATAGCGTAACCTTTGTTGGTTTCGGTACTTTCTCTGTAAGCCGTCGTGAAGCACGTGATGGACGTAACCCTCGCACCGGTGAGACGATCAAAATTGCAGCTTCAAATCAAGCTAAATTTAAAGCTGGTAAAGCTCTTAAGGATGCATTAAACTAGCGCCGCTTCGGAGGGGTAGGTTCTAAGCAGATCAATTTCAGGCTTATTTGAAAGACTTTTAAAAAAGATTCAAATCAGGCTTGAAAGCTTCGAAACTTCTGCTATCATGCGCCTCCGATTTGACGAGATTCGGGCGTTTAGCTCAGTTGGTAGAGCATCGCCCTTACAAGGCGAGGGTCAGTGGTTCAAGTCCACTAACGCCCACCATTTTTTAAGTTTAAGTTTGATCGAAGATCAAACATTAAAGCCGATGACTCTGACGCGATTTCCAATAGAATGCGTTCAGAGACAAAAGTTATCTTAAAAAAGTTGAAAATTTGAAAGTGCGGAGCGGTAGTTCAGTTGGTTAGAATACCGGCCTGTCACGCCGGGGGTCGCGGGTTCGAGTCCCGTCCGCTCCGCCATTTCTTCTCCTCCCCCCCGCCATTTCTTGTCCCCCCCCAAAAAAACACAAATCTGAGATATTACCCAGTCTTGTTTTTAGCCTCTCTCTGCGCTCTGAGGCCTCCCTTTTTAAGTAGCTTTAGATCACTCATCGTTTCGCTGTAATGACGCCCTTTGTGTCCAGTTATTACAACAAAATGCTTATTTTTACTGCAATATCTCGACTTCGAATGTTAAAAGCAAATTAATGTTGACCTGTGTGGGCTTTAGGTCCTTTTTTGCGAGTTAACTGTCGACTATAATGACGCGCTTCAATAAGAAAAGAACTCCAATAAGGAATCGATATGTTAACTGAAATTCGTGACCGCTCCTCTGGCTGGTTTGCGTGGATTATTGCCGCATTAATCATCATCCCAATGGCTTTCTGGGGCGTACAGGAATACGCCAGCACGGAGGCTCGTCCTGTAATCGTTGAGTTTGGTGATCAAAAAATTTACCAAGGTCAATTCCAGCAACAGTTGCTAAACCAACAGCAACGGGCCACCCAAGCTAATCCAAGTCTCGCTAACTCCGAGATTTTCACTAGCGACTTCTACAAACGCGGCGTTTTAAAGAGCATGATTGAGCGTGCTCTGGTGCAACAAATCGCTGTTGACCAAAATTATCAAATCGGTGATAAGCAGCTTGCGGCGCTTATCAAAGATGATCCGATCTTTCAGACCGATGGGAAGTTTGACCCAAGCTTGTATCAAAACTATTTAGCTAGTTCAGGGCTGTTCTCAAAGAAACAATTCGAGGACAACATTCGAGAAAGTTCTCGTTTAGCCCAGGTTTCAGCCGGTTACCAGGAATCCGCTCTGGTTTTGCCTGACGAAATCAGAGCCATGTTAGAGATACAAGCCGAAAAACGCACCTTTGATTTGATCACATTAAACAAGTCACAGTTTGACGATGAAGTCGAGGTAAGCGAGGCTGAGATTGAAGAGTACTACAATGCAAATACGTCGAACTATATGGAGCCGGATCGTCGTTCCATTGAATACGTCGAACTCGATACATCCATGCTGGCTGAGGGCTTAGAAGCCACCGATGCGGAAATTCAGTCAGCCTACGAAGATTATGTCGCTGGCTTTGCGGCGGATGAGACTCGTGAAACTAGTCATATTTTGCTATCCGTCGATGGTGATAAAAAGGATGCTGATCAAAAAGCGCAGGCAGAAAACCTTATCGGCCAGCTTCGCAATGGCGCTGATTTTGCCGCATTAGCAAAAGAATACTCTGATGATCCGGGATCAGCTGCGAATGGGGGCTCATTAGGTGAGGTCGAGCGTGGGGTAATGGTGCCTGAATTTGAGGAAGCCACATTTGCAGCAGAAGTCGGCACCATTTCCGAACCAGTCAAGACTCAGTTTGGCTACCACATTATTAAGGTAGACAGCGTTAACGCGACCGAAGCCGATTCGATAGAAGAAATGCGCTTTGAGCTCGCCGAGGACGTCAAGCTCATTAAAGCGGAAGATCTTGCTTTGGAGAAAGCGGAAGAGTTGCGTAATGTCTTGTTTGAGCAACCTGACACGCTCGAAGGTGCTGCGTCTTTACTTGGTACTGAAGTGAAAACCACCAGTTTATTCTCACGCTCAAATGGTTCTGGTATCGCAGCTAATGACTCGGTTCGGGCTGCGGCATTTTCTGAGCAAGTAGCCAGCGAAGCACTAAATTCGGAACTGATTGAGTTAGAGAACGGTCTGTATATTGCCTTGAGACAAAATCAATTCGAGCCATCAGCTCCTAAGTCGTTGGCAAATGTGAGTGCGCAAATAAAAAGCACGCTGATGGCGGACAAGGCAAGCAAAGCCGCTGAGGAAGCAGGTGCAGAACTATTGAAGAAGGCCGAGCTCAATTGGAATGAAGTAGCTTCTGATGAAGCATTAGATGTTCAGTCCTTTACTGTGTCTTTGATCGATACCGAGCGCAAGACTTCTCCGGAGGTAATCAGAGAGGTAGTGAAAATGCAGCTGAGAGACGCGGCTACTGAAATCAAATCATTTACTTCTTCTAACGGCGATTTTAATCTGATTCGCCTCAATAAAATCGAGCCTGGTGACCTTACAAAAGTCAGTCAACAAGTTAAAGATTCCACTCGCAGAATGCTCGAAGCTCGCAATGGACAAAGTCTGTTCACCGCTTATCTAAAGGGCGTTGAGGAGTCGGTCAATCCGAAAATAAACGAGGATTTACTTTAATCCTAAATTTGCATAAACACCATTAAGCCGCAGATGCTCCCCTGCGGCTTTTTTTTAAAAAAACATAGGAAATAGACAAATGGTTATTAACCCGAAAGTTCGTGGATTCATCTGCACTAATGCTCACCCCAAAGGTTGCGCTGCAAATGTTGCACAACAAATAGACTATATCAAACAGCACAAGGCTGAGCTTAATATCGATGTAACAGGGGCGCCCAAAAATGTTTTAGTAATTGGCGCTTCTACCGGTTATGGTCTTGCGTCAAGAATCACGGCTGCTTACGGATATGACGCAAAAACCATCGGTTTGTTCTTTGAGAAACCACCAACGGAAAAGCGAACAGCATCGGCCGGTTTTTATAACTCAGCGGCGTTTGAAACACAGGCAAAGAAGGACGGTTTGTACGCTAAGAGTATTAACGGTGATGCTTTTTCAAATGAAGCAAAGCAGCAGACCATAGAGCTAATAAGACAGGATCTTGGGAGCGTCGATCTGGTTGTCTATAGTTTGGCTTCACCACGCAGAACCGACCCGACAGACGGCGTCACCTATTCTTCTGTGCTTAAGCCAATCGGGCAATCCTATACAGCAAAAAATTTGAACACTGATACCCAAGTGGTAGGAGAAGTCACTGTTGAACCTGCCAATGATCAAGAAATTGCTGATACCATTAAAGTGATGGGCGGCGAGGACTGGGCTCTTTGGATGAACGCCTTGAGTGAGGCGGGGGTTCTTGCAGAAGGCTGTAAAACGGTTGCGTACACTTATATCGGGGACAAACTAACAAAACCAATTTACGGGCACGCGACTATTGGAAAAGCAAAAGAGCACTTGGACACAACCGCTGCCGAGCTGAATGAAACACTGGATGTTCAGGCCAACGTATCGGTGCTGAAAGCGGTAGTAACTCAGGCCAGTTCGGCGATTCCGGTAATGCCACTTTATCTGTCGATTTTATTTAAAGAAATGAAAGCGGCGGGAACCCATGAAGGTTGTATCGAGCAACTGGGTCGTTTGTATAAAGAGTGTATTTACAATGCCAACCCAAGGCTTGATGACGACAATCGATTTAGGGTTGATGAACTGGAGCTGTTGCCCGAAATGCAAGCAAAAGTAGAAGCAATTTGGCCACAGGTGACCACTGACAACCTCCATGATCTGAGTGATTTTGATGCTTACAAAGCCGAATTCTTGCGCTTATTCGGTTTTGGCATTGAAGGTGTTGATTACAGTGAAGACGTGAGCACTCTAGTTCATGCCGACTTCAATAGTTAATATCGATATTTCTCAATAAAAATTATTCTGGCTCGGACTGCTTTGTGAGTACCTTGTACAAATTTCCGAATTTCAATATTGAAGTTCGCGATGAATTAGCACTAAGTAAGCCCGAGTTAGAAACCTTTTTTCAATCCGGTGAAAAAGTAGCCTGCTCTACCACAGTGGCTCCATTTGATTTGGTACTAGGGCTCGACTCAGAAGATCGTTTTAGTCTACATTGGAATAAAGCGGGTGAGAAAAAACCAATCGTCTATGAGCTTGATTTTATTCGGCAAATAAGAAAACTTAGATCGTTTCCAGCTCCAAAGCAGGGCGCGTTTAATCAAGCGCTTGGCAATAAAACTAAAACGGTATTAGACACCACCGGTGGCTGGGGCGGGGATGCGATGCTGATGGCCGCCCAAGGTTATACGGTGACTATACTGGAGCGAAATCCGCTGATGGCGCTCCTTCTGTCAGATGCTTTCGCACACTTAAAGCGCTATGTCGATACTGTGCATTCACCACTTAGGGTGCCAGTAGTTAAATTTCTGAATGCGATTGACGCGCTCTCAGGCTTGGCCGCTCAAGTAGACTGCGTTTATGTGGATCCGATGTTTCCACCCAAAAAGAAAAAATCGGCTGCCACCAATAAGCAAATGCAACTTTTGCAATGGATGGTAGGCGAAGATGAAGACGCGTCAAGGCTCGTGCAGCAAGCCATTACGCATGGTGCCAAACGTATCTGTGTAAAGCGTCCAGATTACGCAGAACCACTTTTCCGAAAGTCCGATCAGCAATTTTCCAGTAAACTGGTACATTACGATGTTTACTTTGCTAACTAACACTGGCTGCTGCATGTTGCTTACTTTTCCATCTAACTATGGCCAAGCCCTGCTTTTATCATTCTGAACTTGCTGGTGTTAAAGTTGGCGAAGCAGTTGAACTCTCAGCCGCTGAGAGTTCACACGCCTTACAATCAAGAAGGCTTACGAAAGGTAGTCAGATTCAGCTACTCGATGGTCAAGGCTGGTTGGCAGATGCCTCGATTGAGGAGGTGGGGCGACGTTCAGTTTCTGTGGTAGTGAGCCAGCTAGATTACTTAGTTCCCCCTGCCCAGAAAATCCATTGTGTCGTCGCAATGCCCAAAGGCGATCGTCAAAAAGCGATGGTCGATGCGTTGACCCAATTGGGAGTTTCGTCCTTAACTCCACTTCAGTGCGATCGCGCAATTTCAATACCGAAAGACAATCAACTGGAAAAGTTGAAACGAGTTTCATTAGAAGCTTGTAAGCAATCCAAAAACCCTCACATCCTTAATATATCTGCCCCACAAGATTTTAAAACGGTAATAACTAATGCCAAGGTTTTAATTGTTGCGGATCAATTTGGTAAGAGCGCTAGAGAAGTGTCTGAATCATTGCAGACTAATTATGGCGATGCACCTGAGCTCACCGTTTTGATTGGTCCAGAAGGTGGGTTTTCGAAAGGGGAATTTGACGCTTTAGCTCAACTTGAGACTCTATCGATAAGTGTAGGGCAGCATATTCTACGCACTGAAACAGCGGCGATTGCCTTGACTGCCTTGTTAAAAACATAGGAGTTAAAAGTTACGCTTGCTCAGTAATAGGCTCTATAATTGCGGATATATGGCTGACTTATGCTAAATATAGATTTAATGTCGAATATAAATCGTATTACTGCAATACAATCCAGATGTGTGCGGTCTACTAGCTCGGGCACTGAAGTTTGGTGCAAATAATCATCACCAAAGTACAGCCTTTTGCATAAAAAAGAGAGAAGCATTTTGTTAAATGACGCAAAAATCAGCGGGCAATCTTCCCTAGATATTGCCTTGATAAACAGTAATATCTCAGTACTCGATGAGGGTATTGAGTTAATCCGACTGTTAGAAGAGGGTCAATATACCAAGGGTTTTAAACCCGCTTTCCAGAGTACCATTGGGGCCCACTTCCGTCATTTGTTAGAGCACTACAGATGCTTTTTTACCCAGATGGCCAGCAAGGTATTTTGCTACGATCTTCGTGAGCGTGATCAACTGCTAGAGCGTGATAGTGCCTACGCCTTAGCCACCATTGAAGAGCTAAAAAGGTCACTGAGCAGGCTTTCAGAGGGTGAATGTGGCACCGATCGATACCAGATTCAAGACGAGCAAACGTCTCGCCCTGCCGACACTTCGTTAAACCGAGAGTTATTGTTTTTGCAATCTCATACTGTGCATCATTACGCCATTATTGCTGCCATGACTCGTGCATTCGGCAAGCAGCCAGAGCAGGAATTCGGGGTGGCTATCGCCACCAGAGTTCACAACGAAAAGTCCGCAGATGAACAAAGCAATGTGGTAGCGGTGAAGGAGGCAACATGTGCACAATGACTTGGTTTCTTACGAATGGAGGTTACGAATTATTCTTCAATCGAGACGAACAGATTACACGAAGTCGAGCACTGCCGCCCTCGATCCAGCAGCACAGCGAAGAAAGGGGTGGTCTTCGCTATCTTTCCCCGACTGACGCCGACGCTGGCGGCACATGGATCGCTAGCAATCAATCGGGTGTCACCGTTTGCTTGCTAAATCATTACCAGTTTCAACAAATTTCGACTTATAAAAACTGGATAAGCCGAGGTGAAATTGTAAGAGAGTTCTCACAATTTGTTGACTTGAAACAAGCTCAACGACATTTCGAGTCGTTCAATTTGGATGATTTTCGCGCCTTCCGTATGTTTGTGATTGAACCCTCAGGGCGAAACCTGCTACTAGTCTGGGATGGCCACGCCGCCAGAGTTGAGGTCAATGTGACTGGGCCTAAATCCTCATCGTCGGTGGATGCCAAGCACGTCAAATCGATTCGCAAGACCTTATTTTCGGATATGGGGCTAGCCAGTTCTACCCGTACGGAAGATTTTATTAAGTATCATTCTAGTCACTATCCGAGCAAGTCTAAGTACTCCGTATGTATGCATCGCCAGGATGCCAGAACAGTCAGTTTTAGCCATGTAACGGTAGACTCACAAAACGTCACTTATCGCTATGCAGACGGTTCGCCTTGTGAGGCTGAGCTTTCTTCACCTGTGTCAATCCCTTTGATACTTGAGCCAATCATGCTTGAGCATACCGCCATAAAAACCGTTTCTCTGTAATTGATCGGTCATATTGAGTTGTTACGCTCACGCGCTTTATATTTTTAGCTGACTGTGTTTTAAGTGAGCTGACTGTGTTTTATGTGACTGTTTTAGGTGAACATGTATGGCAATAACACCAAATCTATTTAAAAAGATGACCAAGCTTATCGCTGGCAGTATGTCTGCTGGTCGATATGATGTCCGTCTGGCAAAATCTGAGCAAGAGATACAGTCAGCGCAGAACTTGCGCTACGAAGTACTGTTTCGCGAGAGTGGCGGCAAAATCACCCCAGCAATGCTCAATACTGAGCGTGAAGAAGACGAGTGGGATGAAGTTGCCTATCACGTTGTGGTTGTTGACACTAAAGCCGATAACCAAGTCGTCGGTACGTTAAGGCTGGTTAGCTCGGAAGCACTCTATGAAGATCAAAGCTTTTATACCGAACATGCGTTTGATTTGAGTGGCTTACGTCAAAACTACGGCAAAATAATGGAACTTAGTCGCGCTTGTGTATCACCACATGGTCGCGGTGGGGCCATACTTATGCTCATATGGAAGTTCACCATGCAATTTATTGAGCAAAATGGTTACGATGTGTTGTTTGGATGCGCAAGCTTTAAAGGAACGGACTATGAAAGTCATACTGAAATATTATCGTACCTTTATGAAAAGCATTTGGCATCAGAGCAGTTAATGCCCATTCCCAAGCCCGAAGTAAACAGCGTGCCTATTGCAGATTTTAAAGAGCAGCCAGGTAAAGGAAAAGATCGAGGTAAGGTACCAACCATGCTCAGGGGCTATTTGAAGATTGGCGCAAAAATTTCTGAGCACGCCATTATTGACCCAGTGTTTAATACGACCTTTGTGGCCATCTATGTGGACGCCAAGGAAATGTTCAACACTAACCATGCCCTAGTAAACAAGTCAGTAGACGTCACAGAAAAATAGTGACTGAAATTTTGCTAAGCTCAGAGCACATCTCGCTAGCCTAAATAGGTCTGGCGACGATATTATTCAGGCCTATGAACGATTCTAAAAACTATTTGCTGGGTACTGTTCGTATCATATTGATCGTCGGGTGGATCATCACCATGCCGCTGGTATTCTTGCTTGCCAAGTCTCTGAGAATGGCGAACCACACTAAGTTACCGCATGTATTTCATGCCGGGGTATGCAAAATCCTTGGTATTGAGGTTTTGACCAGCGGGGAGATGAGTACCGAGCGTCCGACTCT
>JAKVBA010000021.1:0-5888 GCA_022447525.1 Gammaproteobacteria bacterium | reverse complement strand
CAATCACGTTTCATACATTGATATTTTTGTGCTGGGTCAATTACCGGCTTATTTTATTGCTAAAGCCGAGGTAGCTTCATGGCCAGTATTGGGAACCTTAGCTCAGTTTCAAAATACGCTCTTTATTGAGCGCAAAGCGGGCAGGGCGAAAGATCAGCTTAAGATTTTGCAGGGGCATTTGGAAACAGGTAACAGTTTAACCTTGTTTCCAGAGGGAACCAGTACTGACGGTGTTCATGTTGAGCCATTCAAGTCTTCATTATTAGAGTCGGCTAATTTGTCCGGTGAGAAGCGCGTGGCGATACAAGCCGTCACCGTTGCATACACTCATTACAATGGCAGGTTAATAGAAGATCAGACAACCCGAGACCATTACGCTTGGTATGCAAAGATGCCATTTTTATCACACTTTCTTGGCTTAATGCCGCGCAAAAAAGTTCGTGCGAAAATCCACTTTCATCCGGTCTGTTACTTAGACGACTTTGAAACCAGAAAACAATGCGCTCAACATTGCCATCGATTAGTAAGCGCTCAACTCGATCGCTTTGTCAGTGGTCATAGTTAATCTTAAGTGTAGGGTGTTTGGGAAGCTAGGTGTGTGGATTTGAAGTTGTTGACCCGATTAATCATGACAAATCGATTCTAAGCATTGGTGTTTATCCCCCCTGGGGCAGCGACAATGCTTGCTGACAATGAGTATCGATTTACCAACAGCTTTAGACAGGCAGGACAAACAATGACATACGCAAGCCGTAGTATTTTTCAAACAACGTTGCTTTTTTTGGCAATGGTATTCAGCGCCAGTGTTTCAGCAAAAGACCCAGTGTACACCGGGCTTTTTTCGAACGACGCAATCAAAGGCTATGACACCGTAGCCTATTTCAAAGAGAATAAGGCGGTGGAAGGTTCTGATAAATACAGCACTGAATACCAAGGCGCTAACTGGCTATTCTCAAGTCAAGAAAATCTCGATCTATTTAAAGAAAATCCAGAAAAGTACGCGCCACAATACGGTGGCTACTGCGCTTATGCTGTATCTCAAGGCACAACGGCCTCCATTCAACCCGACCTATTCACCATTTATAACGGCAAGTTGTACCTAAACTACAACAAATCAATTAATGATAAATGGTCGAGAGATAAAGAGGGCTATATCGAGGCGGCTGATAACAACTGGCCGAATGTTTTGGAATAAAAGGTTACTTTTTCTTTGCTTCAAACGCCGCCAGTTGTTCTGGGGTGGCTTTGAGTTGGTGCTTTTCCTTCCATTCTGAGTAGGGCATACCGTATACGATTTCTCTGGCTTGTTCGTAGTCGATTTCTTCGCCGTGATCGGCCGCGCTGGCTGAGTACCATTTAGATAAACAATTGCGACAGAAGTCGGCCAGAATCATTAGGTCTATGTTCTGTACCTCTTTGTGATTATCCAAATGCGCTAGGAGTTTTCTGAATACGTCTGCTTCGATTTGTGTTTTTTTATCCATATTATTGCTGGGTAGTGAATTTGTTCGTTAAATAATGTCAGCATCTAAACTCGCTGCGATAGTTTGCCCGAGTTCATGACACTGTTGAATGAATTCTTCTTTAAAGTCGCCTCTGCACAATAAGGTTTGGCTTACCTCTTTCCAGTTTAAGCCTTTGGTTATTTTGTGCACAGCGATATCGGTGCCAGTGCCATCAAGACCTGCCTTGATAACCAAAGCATACGGTTTTGCCTCGTTTAGCTTCGGCTGATCAAGGCATGGGTAGTAAACGCGCTCAAAAAAGTCTTTAAGTGCACCGCTCATGTAGCCAAAGTTTTCAGTGGTAAAAAGTATTGCCGCGTCGGCATTTAAGACGTCTTCAGCATCACATACGAATGGTGATTTGAGTGTGCACTCTAGGTCGTCAGCTTCTATTGATTGTGCTCCGCGCAATAATGCATCTGCCATCATTTGAGTATTCGGCGAAGGGCAATGAGCGATTATCAATAGATGTTTTGTCATTAAACCTTTTAGACCTTTTAAACCTGCTTGCTTTGCATGCGCTCGTTTAGAAATTAGAGATGGCGAAGGCCAAGTTTAGGTCTGAATTCGTAGAGTATCAAGCCAATGCAAACTAGGCCAGCACCGTAATAGACTCGGCTAACCACAGGCTCATTATTCAGCAAGGCACCGAGGGTGAGCGCTGTTATGGGAGTGATCAGGCCAACCAGCGAGATTTTACTGGCACTAACGCGCTTAAGTAAAAAGTAGTAAAGGGTAAAACCGACCCCACTCCCTAACAAACCAAGGTAAATCATGCCGTATATGGCTCTGTGAGAAAACTCAGCTTCGAGTCCCGGCGAGACAAAATAGGCTGTGATTGCAAACAACGGTAGCGCCACCACTAAACTGCCTGTTGTGATTTGTAAGCCAGATATGGTTTGTTCTTTCACCAGTTGTCTAGTGTAAACCGACGCCGCGGATGTAATGGTAACTGCCAAGGCTGAATAAGCTATACCGACAATAGATGCGTCCTCAAATCGTAAGCCCGCTGAGAATACCAGGGCTAAGCCTGACAAGCCCAAGATAAGACCAGTAAGTCTGGCAGGAGTAAGTTTGGATTCGGGTTCCACCATTGCTGAGAACACACCCGTGATTAATGGAGACAAACCAAACACAACCGCTACCCAACCGCTCGGTATCAGCTGAGCAGAAGAGTAGAATAAAGCCGTGCCGAGATAGATGGAGATCCCGCCGACTAGGTAGATATGTAAAACCCGCTTCGACATGCTGGGTAAACCCTGCGTGCTCAACATCATCACCACACAAAACGCCATGCCGATGGTCATGCGGTAAAACGCGCTGGTCATTGGTGCGCCTTCTGAGCTCCACTGGATCGCCAGCGGCGTGGTTGACCATATGATCACCACAGTCAGAAAGGCGAGTGGAATGCTTAGTCTATCGAAGTTCATTTTACTTAAATTATGATGAATTGAAGTTAGGTTTGATGCCCTAGAGATGGGTAAAAAAAAACCGCAATCCTGGTGGCCTGCGGTTTTTGTAATTTGTTACTTGTTTAAAAATTCAAAGTACATACTGCCGCCGCCGATCTTGACTAAATGAGCACAGACGACCGTGGACTCTACTGCAGCAAGTCAGAATTAAAACAATGCGTATGAGCATCGCGTTATGGAGCGCGTTTGACGATTTCATAGTTCGAGTGTCTGTTGTTGCCCACTGAATGTCAATTATTCTTTATCAAGAAAAGCCTGCATTCTTTCAATTTGCTCAAGTAACGTCGCTCTGGTTGATTCCGCATCCGCCATTTGTTGTTTGGCTTTATTGATAACGGCCTCTGGTGCTTTGTCTACAAAGGCTTTGTTGCTCAGTCTTCCGGCCACACCGGCAATGTCTTTCTCGGCTTTTTCCAGCTCTTTATTCAAGCGCTGTATTTCAGCACTAGCATCAATAAAAGAACCCAGCGGGATCAGTACACGCATATCGCCCACAATAGCGGTTGCAGACTCTGGCGCTTGCGCACCCTCAGCGAGTACATCGATTGAGTCAAAGCGTCCAAACTTAGTCAGATAGTTACGATAGGCAGTAAGATTATCTTGGTCGGCTTGATTGCTGTTTTGCAGCAATACGGGCAGAGCCTTGCTCGGGCTGATGTTCATCTCACCACGAATGTTTCGAACACCGGTGATCACATCCTGCACCCATTGCATTTGCTTGATGGCTAGTTCATCAATTTTTGCAGGGTCATACACAGGGTATTGGCAATTCATAACCGTGTCTGCCTCTACCGCCGCCAATGGGGCAACCTGCTTCCATAAGGCTTCGGTGATGAATGGCATTATTGGGTGTAGCAGGCGCAACGTAGTCTCCAAAACACGTACTAGTGTACGTCGAGTGCCACGCAATTGCGCTTCGCTGGCGTTGTCGTCGTTCAATACGATCTTGGTGAGTTCCACATACCAACTACAGTATTCGTCCCAAACAAAGCTGTACAAGTTTTGCGCGAGTTGGTCAAAGCGATAGCCCTCAATCTGCTCAACGGCGTCTTTCTCAACTTGCTGTAAGCGAGAAATGATCCATTTATCGGCGAGGCTAAGTTCTACTTCACCGCCTTGTTGTCCGCAATCGTATTCTTCGGTGTTCATCAGTACATAGCGTGATGCGTTCCAAAGTTTGTTACAGAAATTACGGTAGCCTTCCACTCGTGCCAGATCAAAACGGATATCACGGCCTAATGTAGCTTGGCTCGCGAAAGTGAATCGAAGGGCATCGGTTCCATAGGACTCGATACCATTCGGAAACTGTTTGCGCGTTTGCTTTTCGATCTTGGCTGCCATCTTAGGCTGCATCAGCCCTTTGGTGCGCTTGGCCACTAAGGATTCAAGATCAATGCCGTCAATCAAGTCAATTGGGTCAAGAACGTTGCCCTTCGACTTCGACATTTTGTCGCCTTCTTGATCTCGCACTAAACCGTGAATATAAACTTCTTTAAACGGAACCTGACCAGTAAATTTCAGTCCGAACATGATCATTCTGGCAACCCAGAAGAATATGATGTCGAACCCAGTGACTAGCACATTGGTTGGGTAGTACTTGTCCAGTTCTGGGGTTTTTTCAGGCCAGCCCAAGGTTGAGAAAGGCCAGAGCGCAGAAGAGAACCAGGTGTCTAATACGTCAGCGTCTTGTCTTAAGCTAACGCCTTCGCCGGCTTTGATCTGTGCTTCTGCTTCGCTGCGCGCTACGTATACATTACCTTGCTCGTCGTACCAGGCTGGAATGCGGTGCCCCCACCATATCTGCCGAGAGATACACCAATCTTGTATGTCGTTCATCCAGTTGAAGTAAGTGTTACTCCAGTTCTCTGGAACGAACTTAATATCGCCGTCTTCAACCACCTTAATGGCTTCTTTAGCGAGGGGCTCTACTTTTACGTACCATTGGTCGGTCAAATAGGGTTCGATTACTGAGCCGGTGCGATCGCCACGCGGAACCATTAGCTTGTGATCTTTGATTGAATCTAACAAGCCCGCTTCTTCGAGGTCTTTGACAATTTGTTTGCGCGCGTCAAAACGGTCCATGCCGTGGTATGGAGACCCCTCCAAATCAATTGCCGCATTGATATCTAGTACGTTGATTTGCGGTAGATTATGACGTTTGCCAACTTCGTAATCATTGAAGTCGTGTGCGGGCGTGATTTTTACACAACCTGAACCAAATTCTGGGTCGGCATGCTCATCTCCAACAATGGGGATTTGACGTCCAGTAAGAGGTAAATCGACTGTTTTACCAATCAAGTGTTTGTATCGTTCGTCTTCAGGGTTTACCGCAACCGCAGCATCACCGAGTAAGGTTTCTGGTCGGGTGGTAGCAACTACGAGATGTTGGCTAGGATCATCGCTTAACGGGTAGCGAAGGTGCCATAAAGAACCATTCTCCTCGGCAGATTCCACTTCCAAGTCTGAAACGGCGGTATGTAGCACAGGGTCCCAATTTACGAGTCTCTTGCCTCGATAGATCAGCCCGTCTTCATACAGTCGAACGAACACTTCTTCTACAGCTTCGGATAGACCCTCGTCCATGGTGAAGCGCTCACGGTTCCAGTCAATGGCCGCGCCCATGCGACGCAGTTGTCGAGTAATGGTGCCGCCAGATTCGGCCTTCCATTCCCAAATTTTTTCGATGAACTTTTCTCGGCCAAGATCGTGGCGCGAGATGTTGTCTGCGGCTAAACGGCGTTCCACCACCATTTGAGTGGCGATACCCGCATGATCCGTTCCGGCTTGCCAAAGCGTTTGGTCGCCCTTCATGCGATGGTAGCGGGTGAGCAAGTCCATCACGGTGTCTTGGAACGCATGACCCATGTGCAAACTACCGGTGACATTAGGCGGCGGAATAACAATGCAATAC
>JAKVBA010000209.1 GCA_022447525.1 Gammaproteobacteria bacterium | reverse complement strand
TAGCCGGTGATTTTATATAGCCTATATTAGATCAGATATTTAAGCGGAATGGTATTAGACGTCAGCTGAAATACAGAGATATCAGAGGTTAGATGTCAGTTGAACTGTGTGGTTGTTTAGTACCGAGACTCCCTCAGCATTCACTCTGTTCATTCTCCAGGTAGGTTGGGTAGAGCGTAGCGAAACCCAACACGAGTTAGCGAGTTGCTAGTTAGCAAGGATAAAGTTTAAATTTCAAGGTCAAGTCTGGCGTAAGAATGGCTTCAGCAATGAATATTTTTTTTATTATTTCGGCACTGAAGTGCCTTATATGGACTCCTCCTATTGCACAATACCCTTCGTTAATTTTGTCAGACTGCGTGCTTATATGCGGGCTCATAATTAGGAGCTACCTCGGCCCTTTGATGTATTCGCGCCCTTGTGCCTCTTCTCCTACTCGGTGTTTTAACACGCCAGGCACTTTACAGGCTATCAAGGGTGGGTCTAACCGCTTAACGCAGGTTCTTGGTCAATACTGTTGTTTCTGTTATTGAAGGCTAAATATTAATTGGCTAGTAAACTGGGTTCATAACTCGTGCCCTTTTTCAGCATGGCATACGCTGTCCTAACTGTTTTATTTGCTAATGCAATGGCGGCACACTTCACACCCCGTCTTTCAACTAATGCTTTGAGCCATTGTTCTTTTTTCGTTTTTGGTTCTCGATGCTTTAGCTGACTGATGACCGCTCTGGCTCCCAGAAACAAGTGGCTGCGTAATGTTATCTCGCCACGGTATTTGGCTATATGACCTATTCGCACTTTTCCACCACTTGAGTGTTGGCGAGGGGTGACACCAACATTGGCTGCCGCATTGCGTCCGCTCGTAAAATGGGTTGTGTCACTTAAGCTTATTAATAAACCAACCGCTGTGATAGGCCCGACACCCTCAAGTGCCAGTAAACGTTCACATTGCTCATCTTGTTTTACTAAACCTGTCAGTAACTCATTTAATGTTTCTTTTAATGTTGATTGCGCTTTAAATAATTCATAGCACTGAGCTAGACACTGCCTTAAACCAGCGGTTAACCCATTATCGCTATCCTCTAGAATCTCAGGGATAGCTTGCCTAAACGCGCATTCTGATTGCTTGATTACAATCCCAAATTCAAGTAACAAGCCTCTGATTTGATTAGCCAGCTGTCGTTTCTGCTTTTCAGCTAAGGCGCGCATTCGCTCTATTGACTGTAAGCTTTGCTGTGCTTGCGTCAGTGATTTACACGGGCGGACATTAGGTGAGAAAGAAGCGGCAGCTATTGCAATGACATCATTTGCATCTGTTTTCTGGCCAACTCTAAATGCTTTGACAAATCGAGGATCTAGAATCACGACTTCATGACCAACACTACGCGCTTTGCGTGCCCAATAATGAGCACCACCACATGATTCCATAACAACTTTACAGCGAGGTGACGTAGTGAGTATGGTCAGTAGCTCTTTTCTGCCCACCGCTTTATTACTTTGTAGTTTTTGATGAAAAAACTTACCGACTTGAAAAACATTTTTTGCCAAGTCGATACTAATTAGGTTAAATTTTGACATGTATGGATTCCTTATTGGTAAAAGTAATTGTCCAATCTCTTTATACCGTACTCACCCTATTTGGGGGAGGAGTCCATACATCTCCTACAACTCGCATCTCGTTCCTCGAAACTCGTACCTTTCCCCTTTACTCTTTCTAACTCGCTAACTTTTCAATCTGATAGCTGACGGCTGAAAGCTGATAGCT
>JAKVBA010000208.1 GCA_022447525.1 Gammaproteobacteria bacterium | reverse complement strand
TGCCATACATATCTGCAATATCAAACATTTCTCTATGCAGGTATTCACCTACTTCGGGAACGTTTTCAAACGTCGACAAAATATCTTTGCGAATACGGGTAAGTACACCAGCATCGTTTGAACCGATATAAAACGTTTGCTCTTTCTTAGGTACTTCGAACGTGTCTAAGCGCACGGCAAAAACGGCGATTTTACCCGCGCAACCGCTGGCTTCATATAGCCTTATAGGGTCGGCATTGAAGCGACTGGGGGTATCAGCACTTACATCTCGAACGATTTCTTCATAGTCACTGGCTGACGCTTTCTTACTGGTTTCTGGGAGTGATTTTGAAAAGTTGCCTGAAGCGAGGTTACCGATAATTTCTTCAGGTGTTTCACCCAAGTCTATTCCTAAATGATTAACCAGCTTTAAATCACCGTTAGCATCTATTTGTGCAAATAGCGACAACTCCGTATAAGCAGGGCCTCGTTTAACCAATGCGCCGCCAGAATTATTAGCTACACCACCAACGATAGACGCCCCGAAACACGACGATCCAATCACCGAATGTGGCGCGCGGCCAAGGGGCTTTAACATTTTTTCAAGCTTAAACAAGGTTGCCCCTGGAAAACTCAACACCTGCCTACCATCGTTTATTAGGACGATATCGTCCATGGCTAGGGTGTTAATTACTATTACCGGTCTATCATAATCGTCACCGCTTGGTGTCGAACCTTCAGTCAGCCCAGTTTTCGCAGCCTGCATAATGATGATGCAGTTAAATTCAACACAGACCTTAAGCACTTCCCAATATTGCATGAGCGTGGTTGGAAACAGTACGGCCAATGCCTCACCTTCGCCCGAGCGCCATCCTTTTCGATAGTGCTCAGTTTGGCGTTCTCCAATGGCAAGATTGCTTTCCCCGAGTACGCGTTTAAATGCGTTAATAATTGGGGCTGTTTCCATGTATGACTCCTAACACTCACGCTGAAATTACTCTAGCAGAGTAAACTAAAGGAAAAGACAGTGCCAAGGCAATAATAAAGCAACAAAAAAGGCACTGTTTCCAGTGCCTTTGACTTCAAGATTTGGTTTGCTGATTAACCGCTTACTACAAATAGTCCGCTTTCGTCAGCATCAATGCGAATGGTGGACTCAGGCAATAGCTCACCCGCTAGCAATTGCTGGGCGAGTGGATTTTCCACTTGCACTTGAATCGCTCGCTTAAGCGGACGCGCGCCAAACACAGGGTCGAAACCTGCATCGGCTAACTTGTCCATGGCTGCGGCAGACAAGGTCAGTTTGTACCCTTTTTCAGCAAGTCTTGCACGCAACGAGGCAAGCTGAATTTTAGCAATAGACTTAATTTGCTCTTTGCCTAATGGATGGAATACCACAATGTCATCCACACGATTGATGAACTCCGGCCTGAAATGCTGCCCCACCACGCTCATTACCGATGCTTTCATATCGTCATACTGACTTTCGTTGTGTTTATCTTGAATGATGTCTGAACCTAAATTAGACGTCATGATCACAACCGTATTTTTGAAATCTACGGTGCGGCCTTGCCCATCAGTCAGTCTGCCGTCATCCAGCACCTGAAGTAGAATGTTGAATACATCAGGATGCGCCTTCTCAACTTCATCTAACAAGATTACTGAATAAGGCTTTCGGCGCACCGCTTCGGTTAAGTAACCACCTTCTTCATAGCCAACATAGCCAGGAGGTGCGCCCACTAAACGCGCCACCGAGTGTTTTTCCATAAACTCTGACATATCGATACGCACCATGGCATCTT
>JAKVBA010000207.1 GCA_022447525.1 Gammaproteobacteria bacterium | reverse complement strand
AAGATGCCATGGTGCGTATCGATATGTCAGAGTTTATGGAAAAACACTCGGTGGCACGCTTAGTGGGTGCGCCTCCTGGTTACGTTGGCTACGAAGAAGGCGGGTACTTGACCGAAGCGGTTCGCCGCAAGCCTTACTCGGTCATTTTATTGGATGAGGTTGAAAAGGCACACCCAGACGTATTCAACATTCTTCTTCAAGTGTTGGATGACGGTCGTTTAACTGATGGACAAGGACGCACGGTAGACTTTAAAAATACCGTTGTGATCATGACGTCTAACTTAGGTTCGGACATCATTCAAGATAAACACAACGAAAGTCAGTATGACGATATGAAGGCGTCGGTAATGAACGTAGTAGGGCAGCATTTTAGACCTGAATTTATAAACCGCGTAGATGACATTGTGGTATTCCATCCGTTGGGTAAAGAGCAAATTAAGTCTATTGCTAAAATACAGCTTGCTTCCTTGAGAGCGCGACTAGCGGAAAAAGGTTACAAACTTTCTCTTTCTGCTGCGGCCATGGATAAGTTAGCAGATGCTGGTTTCGACCCTGTGTTTGGTGCAAGGCCGCTTAAGCGAGCGATACAAGTGCAGGTGGAAAATCCACTCGCACAGCAATTGCTAGCGGGCGAGTTATTACCCGAGTCCACCATTCGCATTGATGCTGACGAAAGTGGACTATTTGTAGTAAGTAGTTAATCAGCAAACCAAATGTTTAATTTTAAGGCACTGGAAACAGTGCCTTTTTTATTGCTTTATTATTGCCTTAGCGCTGTCTTTTCCTTTAGTTTAGTCTGCTAGAGCAATTTCAGCGCGAGTGTTAGGAGTCATACATGGAAACAGCCCCAATTATTAACGCATTTAAACGCGTACTCGGGGAAAGCAACCTTGCCATTGGAGAACGCCAAACTGAGCACTATCGAAAAGGGTGGCGCTCGGGCGAAGGTGAGGCATTGGCCGTGCTGTTTCCAAACACGTTGATGCAGTATTGGGAAGTGCTTAAGGTTTGCGTTGAATATAACTGCATTATCATTATGCAGGCTGCCAAAACTGGGTTAACGGAAGGTTCTACACCAAGCGGACATGACTACGATAGACCTGTGGTGGTTATTAACACCCTCGCTATGGACGAGATTCTTTTACTAAACGAGGGTAAACAAGTGTTGAGTTTTCCTGGCGCTACCTTGTTTAAACTTGAAAAAGTTTTAAAGCCCCTTGGCCGAGCGCCACATTCGGTGATTGGATCGTCCTGTTTGGGAGCGTCTATTGTGGGTGGTGTAGCTAATAACTCCGGTGGCGCTTTGGTGAAACGAGGCCCTGCTTATACGGAGTTGTCGCTATTCGCTCAAATAGATGAAAACGGCGAACTAAAGCTGGTTAATCACTTAGGAATAGACTTGGGTGAAACACCTGAAGTAATGATCGGAAATCTTTCTTCTGGTAATTTTGAGAAATCCCTCCCAGAAACGATAAAAAAAGCGTCAGCCAGTGACTATGAAGAAATCGTTCGAGATGTTAACGCTAATACGCCGAGTCGCTTTAATGCCGATCCATCAAGACTATACGAAGCCAGCGGTTGCGCGGGTAAAATCGCCGTTTTTGCCGTGCGCTTAGACACATTCGAAGTACCTAAAAAAGAACAAACGTTTTACATCGGCACAAACGACGCTGCTGTACTTACCCGCATCCGCAAAGATATTCTGTCAACGTTTGATAATGTTCCTGAAGTAGGTGAATACCTGCATAGAGAAATGTTTGATATTGCAGATATGTATGGCA
>JAKVBA010000206.1 GCA_022447525.1 Gammaproteobacteria bacterium | reverse complement strand
ATGCGAGTTGCCCCTTCAATCGCCATGTTATTGCATTTTCTGGTTCTAACGACATAGCTTTATTGATAAGCGAGGTCGCTTTGGATAAATCTTCATTTTGAAGAGCTATGGAGGCTAAGCCATTTATTGCAGGTACAAAATTAGGCGTGCGTGAAACAATTGTATTGTAATCACGTAGGGCACACGACTCGTCTTGCAGTCTAATACACGCAGTTGCACGTATCATCAGCCACTCGCGCTCTGCATCACCTGACAGTTTGTTTAGATCAGAGAAGTCTACAATTTCTTGGTACCTGTTCAAAAACAACCAAGTGTTGCCGAGAGGCTCTGCCAGAAGGTTGATATCTGCACCCATTTCCAACGCTTCTACAAACTCCATTTCTGCTGCAGTTAAGTAGCCATTAATAAGCAGTATTTCGCCCATTAGGATTTTTGCAGCAAGGTTTTCAGGATCTTTTTGTAAGCTGTTTTTAAGGTGGATATAGGCTTCGTCGTATTCGTTTTGATTAAACGCGGTCAGTGCTTTTTCGTAGTCTTCTGACGTAGAAGCAAAACTGTTAAAAGCGATTAATGATGAGGCAACTGCAGAGACAATAGCGCGTTGTACAACACGCTTTTTATTATTAAAAAAATCCATATATACCTTCGAAACTTAGCCTAGCCGCTGGCTTAAAAATAGCATAAAAAAAGGTGGCCTAAGCCACCTTCTAAAGATACGTGTTTTCTATGCGTTTTTAAACAATTAAACGCGGCGCTTACGTCTATAAAGAACAAGACCTAAACCCAACCCCATCAGTGCTAGGGCGCCAGGCTCACTAACTTGTGTTGGAGGTGGAGTATTCTGAACATCAAATGACAAAGCGCTTAATTTGAATTTGTCGTTTGAGTCAGAGCCACCAATATTTCCAAAGATTTTATTGTAAGCGCCAACTAACCACAAATTTGAGAATTCATTTCTAAAAGCGTCGCTCACATTGGCTACGCCATTGTATTGATCGCCAGCTATATTGAATGATGAAGAGATAGCTTTACCTAAAGAGTCTTTCTGAACAATGTTGGTCCACGAGTTGTTCTCCAAATTAGCACCGGATAACGCAGCTACTGAAAGCTGTTGCCCACTACCCGCGTGCCATCCAAGCTCAACACTATTCAGGCTTACCGCTTTATCAAATGAAAAGAGAATATAGTCAAACGTACGATTCCCTTGTGCGGTATGCCAGTTGTCATCGGAGTCATAATCAAATAGGTTGTCTATAGTTTGGTGGGCACCAGTAGCTTCGTGACTATTTTGCACGCCATATCCATAGTCGTAGTTAAGGTTTGGCTGGCCTACGAATTGAGCATTAGACTCATCGAAACTTTTAACGTTTGAACTAGAGAGTTGCGTCCAGCTACCGTTTCTTCTTTCCCAGTCTGTAGAGTAGTCAATGTAAGTCCAGGCAGACAATTTGACATTGACGCCATCTATTTCTACACCATCACTTGAAAGGACACTATTCTCAGAATGAGACATCAAGTCATATCTTTTGTTGTCACTGGATGAAGCAACAACAGAATTGCTTGCTAGGGCTAAAAAGGTAGCGGTGGTAATGGAAAATTTTAGTATCGACTTCATAGGCTTATACAACTTAAAACTACAGATAATAAGTTATCAAGCATTTTGTGTGCCAATAATTAAGCGCATGATTTTAAGGTTATTTTTTTGGTTCTTTAGATGCCCAAGTAAAAAAAACTGACAGATTTTTCAATCTGTCAGTGATCTAAAGTCTAATTTCTTCAAATGGATTTTTTGCGACGCCACATC
>JAKVBA010000205.1 GCA_022447525.1 Gammaproteobacteria bacterium | reverse complement strand
CGTTGCTTTTTGAAAACGACAAACTTATTGCATGGGGTGAAGGGGCTTACTCCAGCTACCAGAAAAGTTAAAAGGATGGGGAATGACAGGCATCATTTCCACACTTAAACGCCTGATACATGTAGGCGAGGCTGATTTATCGGTCGAGCAGCGTATTAATCATTGGTTAAAAAACGCAAAGCGAATATTAACCTTGGTTAACGCCAATCCAGCGCTATCTGCAGCCACCCTTCACATCGATAATGACTTGCCTAAAGGCACACAGCAACTTTTATTACTCGCACTATTCGGCAAGCTGTGTCGATTTAACGATCATTATTTACAGCACGTTCTCGCATCTATACTCGCCACCCTTTGGCTGTCAGATAGCAACACGCCGCGCGATACGATACCAGATGTACTTCGCTTTTTGCGTAAGCACAATCTGGCTGTTTGGTTAGATACAATAAAGTTACAAAAAGCGTTTCGGGGTGAGAAACATAGTCAATATATCGCCGACAGCCGGCTCAACTTAGCGCAAAGACTTTGTCTTCTGGCAGGTGTTTTCGCCAATGGAAAGAAGAAAGCTGACTACAAAATAGTGTTCTCACGCGTAGCAGTTCGCCTACCCGCGCACCATAGACATCATTTATCTCATCTTATCCCTCTTTTCAACGGCTTACTTCCCGGCGCAAAAGTTTATGCTGAAGGAGTACCGGGCGCTTTGGTAGATATTCAGCAAAATCATGGATTTGTTTTCATGCTGAGTAAGGATGATGAAGATGGTAAGTGGCTACCTTTATCGTCTATTAGCGCTCCCGTTTCTCTCTCGCTACCTTTTGAACACTTCGTTGCGCTATATACAGACACGGCCCACGCCAGAGTAAACCAAGGCGGATCACCATTTCTACCGTCCACATTTGCAATACAGCACCCACCAAAAGCTCTCATTACTATTATTGATGAGTTGCAGAAGCGAGATGTTGTTATTGATGAGTTGTGTGAGAAGATTCAAAAAGTGCCCACTTTTAATCACTTTTTAATCCATACTGCGAGCCAAGACAACAGATTACAATTGCCGGTTAAGAGCATAAAACAGGCGGTATTAACGTATGGTATAGAGCGCGTGGGCGATATGCTCATCCAGTTTGCTCTGTTAGAACGGCTTACGCAAAATCAATTCCCTTTGATGGGAATGTGCAAACAAATCACGCTTCTTGCGTGTTCATTTGCAAGTCATTTTGCTCAAGTTGCAGATTCAAAATTTACGCCACAATCAGCGGCATTAACAATGACGTTTATTTGCACACCGCTGTTCACACTTCCCGGCTTTAAGGTGTCTCAGTCCTTGCCTGTCGACCTAACCAAAACCGTTTCAATCAACAACGCATTTAAGGTAAAAACCGACACGACGTGGCTCGCAATAGCTTCTGAACTTGCCGGAAGTTGGCATCAGAGCTCGACATGGCGTGCTGTTATACACCAATGCGGGAAGTTGAGCTCTGACGTTCCAAAATCAATCCAAAAAGAACAAGCGATTTTGGTGTTAAGTTTTGCCCTGACAAAAGCCTGTTTGTTTGATCAAAATATTTACTCTCTCCTTCAAGATACAAAGGTAAAAACGCTTTTAAATATTCTTGGTATCAAGCACGAAGATATATCTGCAGCACTCGAGTCCAATGGACACTTGCTTTTTTGCCCTCTGGCCGTCTAGCGCTTTTGGACCTTTATCACCCGC
Organism: Gammaproteobacteria bacterium; assembly: GCA_022447525.1. Lineage (GTDB taxonomy): Bacteria > Pseudomonadota > Gammaproteobacteria > Arenicellales > Arenicellaceae > Arenicella. Next base: position 92 of record JAKVBA010000205.1, on the reverse strand, counting down.
ATTACTCCCAGATATCAATATTTATCCCTCACCGCTTCAATTAATCTTTACGAATGGCTATAACTTGCGCCGGCTATCGTATAAAATACGGC
>JAKVBA010000204.1 GCA_022447525.1 Gammaproteobacteria bacterium | reverse complement strand
CTCCAGTGAGGAGGCTTTGCTGGCTGAGTTTGGGAAACAAGGCTATGTGGCAAAACATGTGGTTATTACCGGCGGCGAGCCTTGTATGTATGATTTGCGTCCGTTAACCACCTTACTTCACGATAAGGGATATACCACACAAATTGAAACCAGCGGTACTTTTGAAGTACTTTGCGACACGCGTACTTACGTAACCGTTTCTCCGAAAATAAACATGAAAGGTGGGTATGACGTCTTAGTGAGTGCGCTTGAGAGAGCGAATGAAATCAAGCACCCCATCGCAATGCAAAAGCATATTGATGAGCTTGATGTACTGTTAGCCAATGTATCTTCACTTGACGGAAAACAGGTTTGTTTACAACCAATTAGCCAGCAAAAGAGAGCGACTGAACTTGCTGTGCGCACTTGTATTGAACGCAACTGGCGGCTATCTTTACAAACACATAAGTACATTGGCATTGAATAATAGTGTTGGTGTTCGTTGGCTTGTCGGTCAAAAAAATCATGAGCCTAAAAACAAATCGGTATAGGACGTAAAGAAAATGCACAGCTTCAATCTGCTAAAAAAAGCCGTCATAGCGGCTTTCGCTTTATGTTCTTTTGTTGTTGTAACGATGGCTGAGGCCGCAACGTGGACTATCACTTACCCACGCCCCATTGACGACTCGGACGCACGTGCGCAATACCCGATAGCCTTGCTTAAACTTGCTCTTGATAAAACCGGTGTAAACTACGAACTTCGTCCGTCAGATCGAATACTTCTTACGGGTAAAGCAATGCGTCAGCTTCGCGAAAACCGAGAAGTTAATGTTGTGTGGAGTATGACGGATAGTCAGCGAGAGAAAGAACTGACCCCCATTCGAATTCCTATCGCTAAAGGGCTTATAGGCCTTCGAGTTTTCGTTATAAATCAAAATAAAAAGTCGAAATTCGACGACGTGCTGTCGCTAACCGATATGCGTAAACTTGTGCCAATCCAAGGGGAAGAGTGGCCGGACACCAAAATTCTTCAAGCCAACGGTTTTAACGTATTTACCGTGCCTGAATTTCGCGAAGCGTATGACATGATTAAACAAGGCAAAGGGGACTTCTTTCCCCGTTCTGTCATGGAAGTAGATGCGGAGCTTGAGGCCGAAGGTCGTCGAAACAACTTTTATCTAGAACCTTCCATGGCGCTATATTATCCGACAGCCATGTATTACTTTGTGAGTGGTAGCAACAAGACGTTAGCTAATCTCATCGAAACAGGGCTTAATCGAGCCATAGATGATGGTTCATTCGATGCACTTTTTGAGTCGACCTACGCCCCAATCTTAGCGTCTTTAGGGGTGAATGAGCGCAAAATCTTTACCCTAGAAAATCCGCTATTGCCTATTGAGACTCCTCTTACCAATTCTGCTTTATGGTATAAACCGAAAACCGAAGCTTCCAAAGAATAAACAGACAATAAAAAACGCGGCGTAGGCCGCGTTTTCTAAATATTGCTAGTGCATTAGACTCTTACGACTCGCCAGCGTGAACGCCTTTCATTGAACGGCCAGAAGGGTCTGCATTGTTTTTAAAGCTTTCATCCCACTCAAGGGCTTCTGCCGTACTACAGGCAATAGATTTACCGCCCGGTACACAGCGCGCCGCACTTTCTTGAGGGAAATAGCTCTCGAAGATAGTGCGATAGTAGTAGCCTTCTTTTGTGTCTGGTGTGTTAACCGGGAAGCGGAACTCCGCTGTAGCAAGTTGCTGGTCAGTCACTTCGTTATCAACGAAATCGCGAATTGAATCAATCCACGAATAACCTACACCATCACCAAAC
>JAKVBA010000203.1:876-1852 GCA_022447525.1 Gammaproteobacteria bacterium | reverse complement strand
TGAGCACGCTGAAATGCAGGAACGTCACAAAGGCTACGTAAAAGCACATCAAGACGTAAACGTTGAAGTGGACACGCAGTGTACCTGTGCCATAGATATTACGTCGAAGGCAGCTTATCAGTATATAAACGAGCGCATAAAAGCCAATGGCCTCGATTTCGACGGGATTGTTTGTGTTAGCGATATGGTGGCCTTAGGCGCCCTCAAAGCATTGAAAGAGCGCTACGTTGGTATTCCCAGTGACGTAGGTATTGTGGGTTATGATGATATTTCTCTGGCTGAATTAATGCATCCGTCTTTAACCACCATACGACAAAATACACAGCAGGCCGCTGCATTAATGGTTGAGCAATTAATTAATCAACTGGAAGGCAAACCCACCCAGAGTCAAGTGGTCGACACTACATTAGTTGCTAGGCGCTCAACGAAATAGTACCTATTAAATTTGAATTGCAAACGTTTGCATTTTTGTTTTCTTAAGACTACACTCCAGCGTAATTCAGTTAACAGAGTGTTTACACATGTCACGTTTAATGATTATTGCTGCAATAGCGATCAGTTACTACGTTTTTGCCATACTGCTAAACAGTGTGGGCACAGTAATTCTGCAGTCCATCAATAGTTTCGACATAAGTAAACCTCAGGCCAGCACACTGGAAGGCTTTAAAGATCTCTCTATTGCGATAGTGTCCTTTTTAGTTGCCAGCTTTATTCCTCGAGTGGGTTATAAACTCGCCATGCTAGTGGGGCTTGCGTTGGTGACTGTGGCATGCGCGCTTACCCCGTCTATCGCCAGTTTTTGGTTTATTAAAGTATTGTTTGCCTGTATCGGTACGGCCTTTGCGTTAGTTAAAGTGTCGGTATATGCCATTATTGGTCAACTGTCTTCATCAACAAAAGCGCACTCCTCGTTAATGAATACTATAGAAGGTATATTTATGCTGGGTGTGTTATCGGGCTACTGGGTTTTCGCGGG
>JAKVBA010000203.1:0-866 GCA_022447525.1 Gammaproteobacteria bacterium | reverse complement strand
CGGGCTTTATCGATCCTAACAACGATGCATCGCTGTCGTGGCTAAATGTGTATTACCTACTTGCGGCATTAGTGGCGTTCACATGTATGGTGGTAGCTATTGCACCTATAAAACGCGTTGAATATACCCAAGGCAGCACATTGGGCAGCGAGTTTGTTGGCATGTTAAAGCTGGCCTACAAACCGTTAGTGCTTGTGTTTATCTTTTCTATTTTTCTGTATGTACTTATTGAGCAAGGAATTGGCTCATGGTTACCCACATTCAACAAAGAGGTGTTGGGTTTGCCCACTCAGGTAAGCATTCAAATAACCAGTATTTTTGCTATTGCTTTGGCAGTTGGTAGGCTAACGGCTGGGGCCGTGCTTACGCGAATGAACTGGTATCCTTTCTTAAATATATGTTTAGCAGGTATGGCGTTAGTCATGCTACTTAGTTTACCGCTTGCAGAAAACGTAGCTAACATGCCTATTGCTAGTTGGGCAGATGCGCCGCTTGCTGCCTTTCTGATCCCTTTAATTGGTTTGATGATGGCGCCCATTTACCCGGTTATTAATTCGGTAATGCTAAGTGCACTTCCTCAAGCCCAGCACGCTCCTATGACCGGACTTATCGTGGTATTTTCTGCTCTTGGCGGCACAACTGGCTCTATTGTTACCGGGTTTGTTTTCGACGCAGTCGGCGGGCAGCAAGCATTTTACCTTTCGCTTATCCCAATTGGCTTGTTGGTTATTACATTGTTCTTCTTTAAGAAAGCGTCGACAACGTTAACGGAAAAAGCGTTATCTCCACAGCGCAATTCGGAGCATCCAGCATGAGTCATACGTGGCAAGACAGCTTGTCTTTTTTTAAAAGCGATTTATTTAAAG
>JAKVBA010000202.1 GCA_022447525.1 Gammaproteobacteria bacterium | reverse complement strand
TTGACTACGACGGATTAAAGCTTTTGAGCAAAGGTGATTTTTGGTGAGATATTGATAGAATGCTTTGGCTTCCTGGTAAGAATTAAAACCGAAGTAGCTGGTGTGCCTTTCGCCCTTGGGATTAGTTATTGTTGCTAAGTGAGGCAAAAGACAGTTTAACCGCCAGTTATTCTCTAAAGGAACGACTTTGCTTTGATATTTGGAGTAAGTCATCAGGATAATTATGGATTATCCTGATAACGGCGCAAAGCGCAAACTAACGCTCTAAGACGAGGATTCTTGTATTCACCCCTGTAGAACGTTGCAGCCGCACTCGCGGAGCGAGACCGCTATTCAGAAAACTTCCTTGAGGCAACGGATCATTAATGATGCACTTGTCCTCTAACCACTCCCGAAACTCCCGATATTTCCTGTCTTTACGGAATTCTATTGATTCAGGGGCAATGGCTACCAACCGTCCACCATCAACGAGACGATCAAAAGTATAACGAATATGGGTCATTTCGCTGCCTTTGACAAACGGAGGATTCATGAGAATTCTGTCGTAGGAGGTGGTAACATTGAAGCAGTCAGAGCCAATGAAATTAAACCCTTTGAGTTTGAGTAATTGTCTGAGATTAGAGTTAAGTTCACAGACTTCTAGGTTTACATCAGCAGCTTCATTGATAGCACTGGCAATGTCACCCTTACCAGCACTTGGTTCCCAAACACGCTGTCCGTTTCTAAGCATGGCCAACTTGACCATTTGCTCACAAACCGGTTTAGGAGTTGGGAAATACCCAGGAATCGTAGTTCCAATTAAACTCCGCTCAATTTCAGCTATTTGCTTAACTTTTGGGTCAATGACGGGAGCTTGATGGAGTTCTTCGAGGGCAGCAATGGCTTGTTTAATACTTCTTACAGTGCGGATATTAGCTCTGAGTAAGCAACTTGCCCAACCATCGGGGGTTAGGTGCTGTGGGATCAGATGATCTCTCCAACTGGGATGCTTTAAGTCAGATAAGATAGATAACTGCGTTTTTGTGCTGATATCAGACAAAATACGGGGTAATGTGCCTTCATCTAAAGCATCAGCCATTGCATACAACCATGACTGAATTAAAGCCAATTTCTCCCCATCTTCTCTCATAGATGCAGCAATCCTCGCTCGTCTTCTGGTAGGGCGTTGTTGACCAAGAGCAGGGTTTAGCTTATTGTCGATTTGAGACTGCATTCGTTCAGCTAAGTCTCTGAATTTCTGTGCCTTCTTGGGATTGGGATACCGTAGTTTCGTCGGGGGATCTTGTACAGGCAAATCGAAAATAGATAGTTGTTGGATCATCGGTAATTAATTCCTTGAATGATGAGAGTTTCTGACTTCTGGTTTGATTTCTCCAACTAATAAACGATGATCGCACTTCTGCTAAAATATCGTTTAGTTCCTGTTCATTGAGTCGGAAAATGTTGTTAGGATATGAAAGTTAATTTCCAGACTGTGTGAGCATCATTACAAACTTCCGTTAGGCGATGAATGAAGAATTTTTCTGAAAAACTCCCTCTGCTTGAGCCAAACAGATCGCTAACTATTGTTGAGCGCACCCCTTATCACTTTGCTCTTCGGATGAAACTTGAGCCATTGAGTACAGAAATGGGTAAGGCAATAAGAAGAGGAAAATTCACCCTTGCTATTGGGGAAATGTCTTAAATTATGGGATGATATCTAAACGTTTTTCCTTTGCATAGCACTATAAAAAATGGTTAGCACAGATAGACTTCTTCTGATAGGGAACTTTTTAACAGGAAACGAGAAGCACAAAAATGCCAAACATTATAATGCGTAGTGCTATAAATGGGAACTGTTTCTTTAACTAACAATCTATTAAATTAAGCGTTCTTATTCATCAAGTTTTCA
>JAKVBA010000201.1 GCA_022447525.1 Gammaproteobacteria bacterium | reverse complement strand
CGAAATCACGGTCGGCTTGTTGAATGCCATTATTACGTGAATAATTGAAATAACCAGTGAGATTACCCTTTCCATCTGCGGTACTCGTGCCCATGATCATGTTAAATTGAACAGTCTGGTTATCTGTATTGGTACCCGAAGCTGGAGTTTCGCCAATATCTTCTAATCTCTCAGCCCAAAAACTGCTATCGTTGTTACTCTGATTGACACCATACTGCAAATCAAATTCGACGCCTTCGAAATTCTTTCGAGTAATGAAGTTGACAACGCCGGCAATAGCGTCAGAACCATACACAGCTGACGCTCCACCAGTAACAACTTCGGTGCGGTCAACCATTTGTGGTGCAATTAAGTTCAAATCCTGCGCAAAACCAGCCAAAGGACCGCCCGGTGGAAGGCGTTTTCCGTCAACTAGTACCAACGTTCTTTGGGCACCCAAACCGCGCAAGTTAGCAGTAGATGTTCCAGTAGCACCGTTAGCAAATGCTGTAGTCTGGTCGGCAAAAAATGCTGGCAAAGTATTAATTAGATCTACTGTGTCAGTCGTACCCCTGATATCAAATAATTCCGAACTAACAGTAACAACAGGGCTCGAAGAAACAACGTTTGTAGTTGCTATTCGAGAACCCGTAATCTGTATTTTTTCGACAGCTTCTTCTTCGCTAGTATCTGTTTTTTCAGGCTCTTGAGCGAGAGCTGCTCCGGAAACAGAAATAGCGCCTAGCGCCAAGCCTAGACGAATAGACTTAGCTAATTTGGTGTTTGTAAACATGTATTGTCTCCCTGGACCACTAAAACTCTTAGTGTGTATTTCTAAAATCGTTTATATAACGAATTATTATTAGTGAGGTAATTGCCTCACATTGATAATAACCACATCGTAAGCAAACGGTCAACTGGGATCAGACGGGTGTTCCGCAAAAGTTCAATTTTTTTTTATGTTTTTACTTTAGTTTGTAAATATTAACTTACATTTTACATTTTACATTTTCAACATAAAAACAACCTCTCAGTTTATTTTTCGAACTCAGGTTTAAAAGGGGCGCAAGTTACAACTAAAGTCTACTCGCGCCGCGCGTCAATTTTTTAATTACTATCGTTGTTAGAACGAGTAATTTACGCTGAAACGAACATATCTAGGTGTTTGCCACGCAGTCGGCAGACCGTAGTTTGGGTTAACATCAGGATTTGTTGGATCAAGTGAACTTTCATCGTCGTATATCTCGTTAACTTCCGTAACACGATCGCTATTTAGAATATTGAAAATGTCAGCTCGAACTACCAACGTTTGGTCTTCGCCAATATCGATATTATATGACGCAGAAACGTCGATTGAGTAATAGCTGCTGGTGCGGCCACGAGACCCTCGAGGCGCTGGCTCACCACCGGCAAAAAACGACTCTGAGTCATAGGCTTGAGCAAAGAGATCTGTAGGATGATAGCCAAATGCATTTATAGGGCGGCCAGTCCAAAACTGTATGTTTGCCCAAGGGTTAAGTCTTCAGTTACAGCATAAGCACCGTAAAGCTTAACTTGATGACGTCTGTCATTCGGTAAGTCACCATAAGCATTATCAAGCAGACCTGGTTGGTCAAATAAGGTTGTTAAACCTGCATCATCCTGACCGTTATCTGAGCGTACATAGCCTTCGTTGTTACCCCAGCTATGTGACCACGTGTACGCCGCGTTCAGCATCCATACTCCGTCCCAAGCTCGTTGCCACACAAAGCCTACCGCTGCATATTTCGATAAACCCCTGATATAAAGGCACTTTTAGCATGTTAACATTTACTGTAGATAAAAACCTAACTGCTTTCTCACAGATTCGGGTAACTCAGGTAACGCACTTTTAGGCAATAAAAATGTTGCCATATTAAAAAAGTCTAAATAGATAC
>JAKVBA010000200.1 GCA_022447525.1 Gammaproteobacteria bacterium | reverse complement strand
TTGCTTTTATTAGCGGAGTCGTTATGAATAGGCTGCGTGAGCTTTCCAGCCAAGTGATGGATGTTTACCAATCACTCTCTCAAGAATTTAGTGCGTTTCAATCTAGTCAGTCTTTAAACTGTGTAGAAAAATGCGGCGCATGCTGTAATAAACCCGATATTGAAGTATCGCCTTTAGAAATGCTGCCATATGCCTTGCATCTGTATGACATAGGGCAAGCCGAACAAGTACTCGATGAGTTTCAGAGTGATAGCGGTTTTGTATGCAAGCAATATCAGCGTTTAAGTCTAGATGGTTCAGAAGGTTACTGCGGTATTTATGAGTACCGCCCAGGTCTTTGCCGTATGTTTGGTGCTGCGGGTTATAAAACAAAGTCGGGAGAAGCCACGCTTTCGGTTTGCAAAACTATTAAGCAAGCTGTGCCTGATAAGTATGCTGCTGCACTAATTGCTATACAACCGCAGCGCGCAGACGCATCGAAGCAGCCATTGCTAGAGGATGTCGCTGCGAATAGCGCTATTCAATCTATCTCGGTAAAGCCGCCTATGATCGCAGAGGGAAGACAAAGGATTGCACAGATAGACTATGAGCTAGGCGAAAAGTTAATGCCCATAAACGGCGCGCTTCGCTTTATGTTGGAAAAGATACTTAGGCTAAGTTTCTATGCGCAAGATATTAATGATGGCGTTGCAGCCTAATCAACCGAAAGGGCAGAGTGGTTAATCTGTCCTTCTTGTCAAAGCGTGTTCTGTATACCCCCAATGTTATTCCTCACGATACAAAATGCGATGAAGAGATACCCAAGTTTAAAGGCAGATAAACAGCGAATGTCATATTATCTACAAGATATTGGGGAATAGGATGTCTTCGAAATGGTTAGAAAGGTTGTTGATCGTGAGTGCTTCGAGATGGTCGAGACGCTTGCTGAAAATGCATACATTGGTCGTGGACGTTTCGACTGGTCGAAAGTTAAAGTGGAAGCGCATCGATTGCTCGATGAGCGCTTCGGCGAATCACAAGTCGAACTTTGCGTGGAAAAATGTAAAGGCTAAACTACTTGCTAAAGAGCTCTTGTGCTGAGCTAATAATATGTTCACTCAGCGTGTACTCTGCGCGGCTTTTACCTGTGATTGCATAGTATCGTTCACTTAAAGTCTCTGCTTTGCCAATACAATGTACGTTGTATTGTTTTTCCACATGCTCGGTTATCGCCGAGGGGGCGCAAAATACACCAAAGTTCTCGCTACCAAATAATTTTAATAGGGCACTATCGTCGAATTCTGCCACAATTTTGGGGTACAGTTGCTCCGTTGCTAGCCAGCTTGATAGGGCGTGTCTTATACCCGAGGTGTTACCCTGCATTAAAAGGGGCATGTGGTTTAAGCATTCAGGAAAACGTTGACTGGCAGAGAGCGGTTGTTTGGCAAAAAAGCTTAGTGAACTTTCACCAAGGAAGTAGCTGTTAGCATTTACTTGTGTGCCCGGAGCAATACCTCTGTCTGCTACAATGAAATCGATAGCGTTAATGGCCAGTTCTTTTAGTAAGCCATCAAAACTATCTTCTTTTACAACATACTTGACCTGCGAGAACTCGCGCATAGTGTCGTGCACAAAGTCATAAAAAAGCACTTTTGGTATTCCATTTGTAATACCTATTACGAATTCCTTCGTATTTACTTCGTCGCTATTGTTAAGTATTTCAGCCAGTTGGTTACCCTTGTGAAATATTTCGGTGGCATACTGATAGCTAACTTTACCCCGTGCGTTGAGGTACAGCCGCTTGTTTATTCTGTCGAATAGTGAATAACCCAGCTGACTTTCAAACGTGCTTAGTTGCCCGCTTACCGTTTGCGGGGTAACGTGGAGTAACTTTGCGGCTTTGGCAATGCTGCCTTCGCGTG
>JAKVBA010000020.1 GCA_022447525.1 Gammaproteobacteria bacterium | reverse complement strand
GAGCACCTAGGCGTGTCGCTGGTCCCATCTAACTACGAGCAGCAGCCTTGGAGGCAAGAAGCAGGTCCAACAGTTTTTGCACCCTTTAACCAAGATACTGACTACTTTGGAAAGGAGCATAAGATGTGGATGGTTAACTTCAGGGTGTCTGATCTTGATGCGATGACTGCGCAGTTGAGGGAAGCAGGAATTAGCGTCGTAATTGACCCGCAAGAGTACCCTAATGGACGATTTGCAAGGCTATACGATCCCGAAGGGAATCCGATTGAGTTGTGGGAATCAAAATGAACGATCCAGGCACATAACATTTGGTTAAAGCCGCTCCTTCGGCTCCGTCACTCGGACAGCCATAAGCGCCACACAAATTGCTTTCGCAATTTGAGCGCCTCTCATGTCTGCCGCTTAATCAGGCATTACGTCGCTCAAAGGAAATTATGAAATCGAGTATTAAAAGCAAAATCCCACTGGCGTTTCTAATCGTTGTTTCGATTTGGTGGTGGTTTTATTACTCATCGTCTAATGCGCTCAATGCATATGGAAATGCGAACCATGAGTGGTTGTTTATGCTCGACGCGCTCCTGGTGCTTCCAGTCTTATGCTTCTTATGCGAATCAGATACGCAAAAAGCTTTATTGAAAGCAGCTGTTTTATGCAGCACCTCTGTATTCATCGGAAGCTTCATCATTCCCGAACAAAATAAAGTTATTTTTCATTTTCTCGAAAGTGGACGTTATTTTGTTTTGGCCTCCATTCTTGTTTTGGAGCTCTCAGCGTTAGTTACGGTATGTTTAGCCGTTCGCGCTTCGCTTGCGAAAAAAGAGGATCCAGATTTAGCCGTAGCTAATCCTATAGAGAAAATTTTCGGCCCCTCTATTTTCAGCTCAATTTTCGCAATTGAAGGACGCGTCTGGATCTTTGCGCTTTTTGCTTCACGGATAAAAAGTAGCGCTTATCAAGGAAACCAGCATTTTTTCTACGATAAAAAAGATGGTGCTCAAAGTAACCTTTTGGGGTTTATCCTTCTTATCATTTTCGAAATCCCGCTTGTTCACCTACTCCTTCATTTTTTATGGTCGAGCACCGCAGCAAATATCACAACAGGACTGACGCTGTTCGGGATAGTGTTTTTCTTTGCAGAATACAAAGCCGTGGGTAAGCGCCCCATCTCAATTCATGGAAGCAACTTAATCATCCGTTACGGACTGTATGCGCCTTTCATAATTCCAATGGACAATTTGTTAGAAATACAACCAAACAATGCATTTGTGAAACGCTCAAGCAATGTCAAACGATTCAACTACTTTGGTGCCCCAAATGTTGCTATCAAACTCTGTTCACCTATAAATGGAAAAACAGAAGTATATTTGGGTGTAAACTCACCAGAAGCTTTTATTAATACCGTAAAACATGCAAAAAACGCAGCATAACAAGGCGCTCAATTGGTTCCCTTCGGTCACTGGGACAATTACATTGCGCGGCTTCGCTATTCTCGCGCAATTTAATTGCCCCTTAAGCGGGCATTAAGTGGCCTCAGGTAAGGAGATAACTATGAGAAAAGTTTACGCCGCACTGGTTGTAGCCGCAGCGCTTGCCACTTGCCTGGAAATCGTGCTTGGATATACCGCCGCGATAGCGATTCCTGAAACCTTTTTTGATCGTTTTGGTAGCCAATTCGGTCTATTCTTGGTTAACGTTCTCACGTTAACGCTCCCGTATTTCCTTTTATCAATGATCTTGTTTCCATTGCTCGGGTTCATCGCGAGAGCAGAGACCTTCAAGTATGCTTTCGTTACGCTTATCGGCTTTGCAGCCATTTTGTTATGGAGATCGGGGGGGCTGAGTGGTTTTGTTACACACTATGCATTTCTTGTACCGTTCCTCGCAGGTGTTTGCTCCATTTTGCTGGCGGGCTGGATCATTGGTAAGCGTCATGCGGCCACTTAACGCGGCCAGGCACGTCGCTTCGCTGCACTCGGCCCCTGCGATTACTCGCCCGTGCTGGTGGCATTAGATTCATAGGATGCGCTACACCATTGTTAATCCAGATTCTAAGATAACTCTAGAAGAGATTAGAGAGGCTATACTGGTATTCCCCTCTGCGAGTGAGGCTGGCGAATACTTTAGATACGATGAACTCACTGGGGACCGCGTTGGCGAATCTGGAATGGGGAGGTATTTTTGATCGGAAACAAAAATCAAATCGCAAATCTGTGCCTTTGCCCTGAATACAGTTATATGAACGTCACTAATCTAACAACTGAGATGTGTAGAGATTTTTGTAAAAAGTTAAGGGCAGCAATTAGGCATGTTCGTTTTCATGGTCCAAATGCACCTACCTTTACCCGATTATGTATTTAACTACAGTGGTTCAAATAGAATTTAACAAGGCAAACCACAAAAACTCCATCCGCTCGTTAGCAGGTCATTAGGTATATTGATTAATATGGTTACTCAACAGATTACGTTTAGTATCTCGATAACAATAATTTCTTGGATGGTTGGTATGGCTTTCAACTCTCTGTTAAAACAGACAAGATATTATGAAAAACTTTCGAATTTAAGACTGATTGATAGCCACACTCTACAAAAGGCAATACAGTTAAGTTCGTTTAAATGGTTTGTTAAAAATACCTTTTTTAAATATTTCAATCCAAAACTTAAACTGAAAGGTAAAGCAGAAATCGCCGAGTTAAAGGAATTACGAAAAGAAATGACTTTTGCAGAACTTAATCATCTAGTCGGGTTTTGCTTTGTTTCAATTTTCGTTTTTGTCAAACTTGTCGATGGCTTATATTTGTTTGGCTTCATCATGATGCTCGTGAATATATTATTAAATTTATACCCATCATTACTACAGCAACAAAATAAAAGCAGAATTGATAAACTTATAAAAAGATATACCTAACAATAAAATTATCAAGGATACAATACAGTTGGTTTTAGCTCCTTCGTCGCCAATTTCAGCAAACAAGGTTTAGCTGTTATTTAGGCATTAGGCACGCCTTGATTCTGAATACTGTTGAAGAATTAGAGTGATTCACGACACTGTCGTGTAATGTCGCGATAGTGTCGTGTTCTTGAATTCAAATTTCAGTCATAAAGGAGTTCTCATAGCAAAGAGGTAGCGAAATGAACATTCGAGAGCGAAGGCTAGCTAACGGTTGGTCGCAAGAAGAACTAGCAAGGCATTCTGGTCTCAGTACACGAACTATCCAGCGAATAGAAACAGGGCATAAAGCTAGTTTAGAGTCATTGAAAAGCCTGGCAGCTGTGTTTGAAACTTCAATCAGTACGCTAGCGCAGGAGCAAACTATGACTGATCAGCAAGGAGACAATGATGTAGAGCCTTTGGCTTTACTTAAAATTGAGAGAGAGGCAATAGAGTTTGCTCAATCAATCTTGAATGGCCCCCAAAGAAAAGATAAGGATCTACTATCTAAGCTAGAGCGCGACGCTATCTCATATGCAAAGCAACTATTGAGAAGATTTAATAAACCTAATTCATAACATTGGTAATTATAAATCAGGTGCCTGACGATATTTTTCATTATCGCGTTTAAGGTTGTACATTGCTTTCTTGCACAAGAAATCAAAAAGAAAAATTGGCTAGAGAGTGAACTTTATAGCGCACAAATCACCAAAAAATACTAAAGATTCAAAGTTTCGAGGTTTGGTAAGTATTCTGGTGTCGGGTGGCATAGCCAGCGTTATCTCTTTAGGAATTCTTTTCAAAGGTGGCTGAAGCGGCAAACCAAACGGGTATGTTTGTTTACCCTTAATATCTTGTCTACAAAGGGAAGCTGGGCCTTAGTTAAATCAACTAGAATATCAAGAGTTTTGAGATTTAAAGGTGCCTAAGTGGCGTAATGGATTCGCCTTTTATTTGCCGCGCTATTTCGCTCAAAAATATACAGAGCTTAGTTCGCTTGTAATCTCCCCATTTATAACCGTTGTTATTAGTAGGGAGTTTAAGCCGCTTTCAACATCCGCCTTGGCGGGATTCCGTTGATCGCGGTATGTGGTCGTTCGTTATTGTAAATCCATAGCCACTCGGTGGCGAGTTGTTGGGCATGTTCGATTGAGTTAAAGCTGTGCATGTCGAGCCATTCATGTCTGACGGTTCGATTGAATCGTTCGACGTACGCATTCTGCGTTGGCTTGCCAGGTTGGATATACAACATCGTAATTTGATGCTTGTTCGCCCAAGCCATCATTTCGCCAGAGATATTCTCTGGTCCGTTATCGCAGCGAATCGCAGCTGGTTTGCCACGCCATTCAATCACTTGCTCTAGTGCTCGGATGATTCGTAAGCTTGGCAATGACAGTCCAACCTCAATCGTAAGCCCTTCACGATTGTAGTCATCCATCAGGTTGAACGTGCGGAACTTGGTTCCGTTTTCTAGCGAGTCAGACATGAAGTCCATCGACCAAACTTGATTGATTGCGGTTGGCTCTGAGAGTTCATCTGGACGATCACGCTTTATACGGCGTCTTGGCTTAATGCGTAGATTCAACTCTAATTCTCGATAGATACGATAAACACGCTTGTGATTCCATTTAAAACCTTTGACGTTACGAAGGTACAAGAAGCACAACCCGAATCCCCAACGCTTATGCGTTTGGGTCAATCGTAGTAGCCAGTCGGCGATGATCATGTTCTCGTTAGAAAGCTTGGATTGATAGCGGTAGCAGGTCTCACTAATGCCCAAACAAACACAAGCAAAACGAATGCTGACTCAATAGCGTTGTACGGCGTGTTGCGCCATCTCTTTACGAAGAGACGGCTTTACAACTTTCCCTCAAGCGCCTCCTGCCGGATCTCGGCTTTAAGGCGTTCTTCGGCATACATCTTTTTTAGACGAGCATTCTCAGCTCTGAGCTCTTTCATTTCCTTCATCAGCGATGCATCCATGCCGCCAAACTTGGCGCGCCACTTGTAAAAGGTGGCGTTACTCATACCATGCTCCCGGCATAAGTCTGGCACCGAAACCCCATCTTCGTTTTGCTTGAGGATGGCGATGATTTGGTTATCCGAAAATTTAGAACTGCGCATAGAAAATTCTCCTGTTAGGATTAAAGAACATTCTACTTAAAACTTCGACTAAATATTGGGGGGATTACACATCCAAGCCAGAATGAAAATTGACGGGTGAAAACTTTTGCCATCTCTCGCAAATGCAATCGAGCGTAGGGTGTATTTGCGTGGTGTTAACCACAAGATAAGCGCCATGATTCCATTGACAATGATAATTATTGAGTAACTGTCGCGTATCGCAGATACTCAACTAATTCGTTTTACACAAGGTTAAGTCGGTCGTCTCAATGAAACAACTAGCTAATCATTTCCCACTTGAGTATATCATTCCATGTGTTACTGAATGATTAGTTCGGTATCCGCGGTTGTAATGGCAAGGAATAAGACAGCCATATATCGCTCGCTATCAGAGCGCGTTAAACCATAAATATCAAAGACCATTTCTGATTTTATTTATCTGATTGGAACCAGCCGGCATTGAGAACATGACTCCGTCCTCGCCAATGGTATAGTCGGCGAAGATACTGCCCGCGCCGTTGAGAAACAGGCTCTCCTGACCCGGAAATACCATAGGCGGCACAATGTGATAATACAACAGGTGGCCAACATCAGCATCCTTGGCCACTTTTGCGGCCTGTATAGGTGATGCGTGGTAGTTAAGAATATCAATGGTGACCTTCTCCAGCACTCTATTTTCAAGCTTTTTGGCAGCCTTATTCATTTGCATCACTAGATTGGGAGCGAGCGCTTCGTGTACTAACAAATCTACCCCAGCGGCGAACTTGCGAATATTATCCATTTCGATGGTATCACCCGTAATCAACAAGGAACGATTTTTGTACTTGAAACGATAGCCAACAGCAGGCTCTACTGGCGCATGCCCAACGGTTAGAGCCTCAATAATTAGATCCTCATCTTCAATCAAGGTTATTAGATTATCTAATTTAGGTGTAGCAAACTCCTCAGCAATCATGCCAAAACCACTCAAAGGCGCAACGGTATCGCCGTGGTGCTGATGTCGATAGACCTTATCCAGAGCGTAGGCTGTATTGAAGCCATTCACTATTTGTCTGACTCCGGGTGGCCCATACACAGTTAGTGGTATTGTATTCGCCGTACTCACCCAACGAATGGTCGCCATCTCTCCCAGACCATCAATGTGGTCTGAGTGAAAGTGGGTCAAAAACAAGGCTTCTATCCTACCCGGTTGTAAGCCCATCCGTGCCAGATTTCTGAGACCATCGGTGCCCGCATCGACGATAAATAGACGATCCCCAGCAATTACAGCGACACAAGGACCAGAAGCATTTGGACCAGGTATAGGGCCACCTGCCCCGCATAAGCCAAGGTGTAATCCATCCTCAAGCTCGTTCATCAAATCACTGCCAAGACGTGCTTCAAGGCCTTTTTGCATTACAGCAGTGAGAATTTTTTCCTTCTGAGTCACTAATACGGCAGTAACGATAAACAAAAGCGTTAAGGCGATTATTATTTTTTTCATAGTTTTGCTATCTTGGATTGGTGATTTCTTAATGGTTTTGCTATTCAACTTACCAACAGCAGTTGGTTTTGCCCGCTAACTTCTTAGGCCTTCGTTCGCTAGTGATCCTTGCTTGGTTGTTGACATGCTCATTCGATGTCTTTCCGATCATTCTTGAAGGTAACCATCGACGTCTGGTATTGGGGTTGGCGGTTACTGCAACCCTATTTTCTTGATACGCTTGTTTGGATTCGTTCGTCATCTGCCCATAAACAACATCAACCGGTCTCTATGCCGGTTTGCAGTAATAATTCTACAGATCGACGAATAATATGAATGCTCTTCTCGCGCGACAAGTTTTGATGATCTCGCAGCCTCTCCCACATCTCAAACGACATCAAACCATCAATCAGCTCGCGTGTGTCTTTTGCTACTCCATTGAGTTCTGGAATGCGTTTGTTGAGGTCTTTACGTAAAAAAAGGTTTACTTTTGCGTAGTTGTCGCGCAAAACCCGATACCGCCAAAGTTGTGCCTTTGTGCTTTTCAAGACGGGCTTGTTTTGATCCCAGCTTTTTGCGTGTAGCTCTACAACGCTAGCGATTCGATCAGAAAGACCACCTTCAGATTTGGTTTCGGTAAAGATTCGACCGTACTCAGGCCTCATGGCCTCATCGACCGCACTGAATAAGGTTTCCATGTCAGGATAATGTCGAAAAAAGGTACGAATCGGTACCTCTGCTCGGTCTGAAATCATTTGCGCGGTTGGCACTAGGTTTCCTTCGCTCATTAAATGTTCACAGGCTTCAATTATTGACTGTTTGCATCGCGCACTACGAAGCCTTCGTCCGTCAACCGTTTTCTTGTTGGATTTGTCACTCATAGTCTTCTGTCTCTGCCTGTATTACTTAGATCACACGAGCACGCCATTTCAACGCTCAGACACGGGACACTGTTGCAATGAGTTCACGCATTGTCATTATCCGTGCCGAGTTACAATCTTCTAATTTGCTCGACCATTAGTTTGCATAGATCGCACATAGTTAACTTAGTTGGGTAGTAATGTTTTCTTGACAAAGCACCTCAAAACAATAGTTGGGTGGCTCCCTGAGTTATGTACAGAAAAATTTAGACCATACTAGTCTGATCACGCGGACACTCAGTCGCCAGCTTGGTTCTCTCTTAGTTAGTTTACTTGTACAGGAAATTAATGTAATGGCATAATAGATGTCATTATAGTTTAGTGCGAACTAAATGCAATTATCCTCAAGCGAAAAGGCAGGTATCATGACAGCGCGTGGAAAACTTTGGTCAATTTTTATCTTAGTTTATGGCAGCTTTGTACTTTGGTACACCGACTTGGGTGGTCCTATCTCCGATACTGAGATTAAGGAATGGAAGCAAATCATGCAAGCCAATGGGTCAACTCCTGATCGAATAGCCTATTACGAACGTTTTTTACGGGAGGATACTGGTCGTCAATTCTTAATGCTCAATGCCGTAGATTTGAATGAAAACCGATACGGAGTCGATGGCGTCGAGCCCGATGAAAGTGCTGATCAGCTAATGGGGCGATATATGGAGCAAATACTCCCAGAACTTCTGAAGCGCGCTAGCCATCCAGTGATCATTGGCAGCGCTCCGTTCACCACAATCGATTTAGTGGGCATAGAGATAGAGGGCGCAGAAAACTGGGATCAAGGTGCTTTCTTTCGTTACCGCAGCCGACGAGATTTTATGCACATTATTGCCAACCCGGTCACATTGGACAAACATAAATTTAAAATCGCAGCGCTGCAGAAGACGATTGCTTATCCTGTTGAAACCAGTCTTTACTTGGGTGATTTGCGCGTCCTGTTTGGTCTATTTCTGTTGGCAGTAACCTCATTGATCGACAGTTTCTGGATAGCAAAACGTCTTTGAAGAATTACTTGCAGAAAGGATGTTTCTGTATGTCAAGGTTTAGCGACGTTAAGTCTATCTTGCAAATTTACCAATTCAAGCCGAACCTTTTCTGAGTCTGCAATACAGAATATTATCCCAAACCGACCTAGGTATTACTTCGAAAACAGGGATTGCTCATTTTCGTTCTATGCTTGATTTTGGCGTGTAATGTCCAAGATTGCCTGTACACAATGCTCGGGTTGATCCTGTTGCACAAAATGACCGGCATTGGGGATGGTTCTGTGGCTCACTCCCGAGCATCCTGGCACTTGCTTAATAAATCGTTTGTCAGCACCGGCGGTTACTGGGTCGTTATCCGCAAAAGCGCACATAAATGGCTTATTGAATTCTTGTAGTACACGCCAAGCAGCCTTATTTTGTTCCACCTCGGCTTCGTTTTCAAAGACCGGTACGAGCGATGGAAATTTGCGTGCGCCAGACATATAACTTTGATCCGGAAACGGCGCTGCATAAGCGAGTAGCTCATCCGCTGAAAGAGCTTTGTTAGCTGTCATTTCCATTACGTCAGTGATCGCAAAATTGGGGTTCTGCGCGCAGTATTTTCGCCAGTATAAAAAGCCCGGTGCTGGCCAATTGGTTTTAAAACGAGCGGGTAACTCTTTTGCTTCTATGATCTTAATGTATGGGTAAATCCATTGAAAAAACTTACCGACAAAACCTCGAATCACGCCGGCGGGCATCCCTCCATTTGACAGAACAACGTGACTAAAACGTTCCGGGAAGGCGGCGACTAGACGCAGTCCGATCAAGCTGCCCCAGTCCTGAAAAAAGACCGTTACGTTCCTTAGGTCCATTTTCGTTAACCAATCAGACATCCAAGCTACATGCCTAGCATAGGTGTAGTCTTCCATACGGGTTGGTTTATCAGAGCGACCAAAGCCAACCAAATCTGGCGCTAGCACTCGAAACCCTTTATTTACTAACAGTGGAATCATAAATCGGTACAAATAAGACCATACGGGTTGCCCATGCAAAAGCAACACAACCGGCCCGTCGGCGGGACCTTCGTCAAGATAATGCATCCGAAGTTCGCCGCCTTCAGTGTCTGCTATCGTGAGGTAATTTGGTGAAAATGGGTAATCTGGTAAGTTATCGAAATGCTCGTCTGGCGTTCTTAAAATTTTCATGATCGAATTTATAAAACAATATTGGTTCAGTGATTAGATTTTTATGAGTAGCTTTTATTATGACATAACTAGTGTCAAAAGTATCGTAATCAAATTACTGTCAATAATAAGAAAAAGTAGTTTTACTAAGGTGTTGAATTGAGACGGGAAACTTAATCAAAATTGCCTCCGACAAAACTATTTTTTGGATACGCTTTGATGTTCAGACAAATCATAATTCACCGACGTTTCGCCATAATGTTGACTATCAATGGTGTGCTGCGAGTAAACCTTTTTTGGTTTTATGCATACACAAACTTAAGATGATTGTTAGTAAAGTCATCGTCTTTCGGTTGCTTCGAGACGGCGCGATAGAGTTTACAAACGTTGTTTGTATATAAAAATGAGCTTTTTTGATGTGTCTTCAAATCTCGATTTTTTATTCTCATAGCTTTTCACACCGAGAGCTGTTTTTAGAGATTATTTTGCAAGTTAATCTTGCTTCTTGTATTGCAGTTTGAGTTAGCCTTGTTTGATGCAAGAAACTCTATAGATTACATCCTCTTTTTCATCTTTTTTAATCGTTGCTTGAGTTAATCTTCAGCAAATTGAATATAGCTACTTACTGATCGTATGTTTTCGTTTCTAAAGAAAAGTCCCGAGAAGAAATTAACGGCCCAATACAACAAACTATTGGAAGAAGCCATGTTGCATCAGCGTAAGGGCGATATTAAAAATTATTCTCGCTTGATTGATCAAGCCGATAAGGTGCTGAAAAAAGTAGATGAATTGAACAGTAAGGGTTGATTAATCCTCTTTGATAAAGGTCAAGGGTTTTAAGGAGATTGATCTGTGGATTGGCGCTGATGGTAAAAATAGAAGAAAGACTAGGGTCAGTGAAATTTTGGCTCACACTGGGGATTGTTAATCATTTGATAGTGTGTTCGGTGTTGCTTTTGGGCTGTGCATATTCTGGCTTTAGCTGTCAGGGCGAAGCGATGAGTTCTGTGATCTCAATTTATACATTTACCGTGTTCACTCCCCAAGTTGCCATTGAGGTAATACTGCTACTTGCTCTGTTTCTGATCAATCGCTCTTTCGGTAAACTAGTCGAGCATTGGCGTTTGACCGCTTGCTTCACTGTATCAATCGTCCTTCCGATCTGGTTTATGCTTTAGAGACTGATCAGTCACTTGACTGTTAATTGGCATGAGAAATGCTTCATATGTGTATGATAAATATCGTTATAAATGGAATTTGATTTCTAACACTTTGATTTATAAACAGGTCAAGCATTGTCTTATCTAACGCCTGAGTGCTGATGTCTGCTGGGATCTATTTTTTGGTGATCATCGGATCGAGAGTCTCAAAAAGGAGCCTTTTAAAACCCTTGATTCTTACTTAAGTTGAGCTCGTCTTTTTGCTAAGTTGTAAGTTGATAGGCAGAGGGGCTATCCTTGCCGACACTTCTTGGCCATTGGTATTGTTGGTTCTGTCTAGTCGTTGACGATGTAAAAAAAGACGAGTTTATAAAGGAAAATCAAACACTAACTGGTTGAAATAAATTGGGCTCCCAACGAAAGATCATGGAGTCGGTAATGCTCTCGCATGGTAGTCTTTTTTGCATTTTTTACAGAATCAGCAATTGTCAAGGTAGACGCCGCTCGAGACTCTTGGTTACTTTATTTGGCATAGCCCATAAATGGTTAAAAGCTTGGCTTTAATAATAATGTCTCGTTAAGGATTTACACTGAGCATTTATCATCATTCAATTTTCGTCGGCAAGGATAAATTTAAATCACCAGTTTAAAGTGATAGCAAGATACGCTAAGAGATAGAAATCTATCACAAGGAAAGACAGTGGACGGGTAATCGTGAATAGTTTAATTGTTTAAACAATGTAATCCAAAACAGTCAAACACGGTCTCTACAGATGTTTCGCGTGGGCGAAATGGTTAACTCGAAAACTCACGAAGTATAAATATAGGTTTAATAATGGAATTCTCACAAAAACAAAGTCTTCGCATCCTAGCTGCGCTACTTTTGCTGACAGTATTCACCCAGATGGTATACACCACATTGTACATGGTCGCCCATGATGTACCACGTCAATGGGTTTGGGGCTTAGAGGCGTTGATCTTCATTTTCCTAACGGCATTTTCGGGATCCTCCCTTGCAAAAATAAAAAATTACTCACTCGGTTTTGCCGCTATATTCGCCAGCGCCCTCTTGAACGTAGTGCAAGTTGGAATCGGGATTACCCAGTTTGGCCCTTTTTTTGAGGCAGCAAAAAGCGTAGAGAGCTTGGCGCCTGTAGCGGGTTCTGTGTTGGCTCTTTCCTTCTTCGTCTATAACGCCGCTAAGGTTTTATTAGGCCTGTCCGCCGTTGCTTTCGGTCTTACAGTAGCTAAACAAGGAGCTAATTTACTCGGTAAGCTAACTGCAATGATTGGGTTAATGGCGGTAGTTACGAATACTATAGTGATGATGTTTGGAAGAATCGAGGCGGTTCCTTCAGGTGTAACCGGCGTTATCGCTACTTTACTCCTGGCAGTTTGTTTATTGAAATTAGAAGCGGACGATTAATAGAAAAGTCCTAGCTTAATCAAAACGTCGTAAAGGAATTTGATTTCACTTTTTCAACTTTATTTTACAGTTAGATAGACGTGTTTTTTAAATCAAATTCGAGAGCTTGTTTTGATGTGATCTTCAGAACCTTCAGCAAACGAATGCTGGGAAACATGCGGTGCAATAAGATTGAGGAGTTAAACAAACTTTATGATTCAACTGCTATTTTCGCGCCCTATCGGTACAAAGAAGAAAACCAAAGCGCTGGTTTATAAATCAACTCACGAATTATCGACTTTAGAGCGAGATGGTTTTTTACCTAAGTTCTTTAATTACATCTCATAAACTCCTCTTGTAATGCTATTTGAGGGATATTCTACTTTTCGTTGTGCTGTTTACTTCAATCATGCTTTGTCTGATGACAACGCTCGTAAACAATTAAATATTCGATAATGAGCTAATTTTTGGGCATCAGTCTTGAACAATGATCTTTACATTAGAGTCCAATTGTCATTTGAATTGACTGGTAGTTGTTTCTCTTTGTTTTCATTTTTGCTATGTCGTCGATATTTATTATCTTGCGCGCTGGTAAACATTTGTTGCTATCCTTAGCTGTGATTGACCAATTTAAGACTGGTCCGCCCTTGAGTAGCCTGCGATTGTCTGAGTGGCCGATTTGTTGAAATTTCCGCCTCAAATTTCGGTCTCAAGACAAGCGATTATTAATTTATTCGACGAATAGTCCAAAAAAATGACGATAAAGCGTTATCAAAGTTTCATCGGTGGCCAATATTTGGCCAATCAATCCAACAAATATTTCAACGTGGTAAACCCAGCCACCAACAAAATAATTTATCAGGTCGAAGTCGCCGATACACTAATTAAGCAAAAAGCATTAGAGTCTGCCCGATCTGGGTTTGAACAATGGTCGCTGATGAGTGGTATCGAGCGCGGCAGACTGCTTCTTAGAGCCGTTGAATTACTCAGAGAAAGAAATGATGAGCTAGCGCAAATCGAAGTGCTTGATACCGGAAAACCGTGGTCTGAGGCATCGGTGGTCGACGTCGCCAGTGGTGCTGATGCAATTGAGTTTTTTGCAGGTATCGCGCCTTCCATAGAGGGTAACCAACAAAGTTTGGGGGGAGACTTCTATTACACCAGGCGCGAACCATTGGGCGTTTGTGCCGGCATCGGGGCATGGAACTATCCATTGCAAATCGCTTGTTGGAAAGCTGGCCCAGCAATTGCCGCTGGCAACTCGATGATTTTCAAACCCTCTGAGGAAACACCGTTAGGAGCATTAAAGCTTGCTGAAATATTTATAGACGCCGGTCTACCTCCAGGTGTGTTTAATGTAGTGCAAGGTGACGGAGAAGTTGGAGCCTGGTTGAGCCAAGCCCCTGAAATAGCCAAAGTTTCGTTCACTGGAGAGGTTGGTACCGGACGCAAAGTGATGGCCAGTGCGGCGAAGTCACTGAAAGAAGTCACAATGGAACTAGGTGGTAAATCACCCCTCATTGTTTTTGATGATGCTGACTTAGATAACGCCGTATCGGCAGCCATGTTGGGTAATTTCTATACTCAAGGAGAAATTTGTACCAATGGAACGAGGGTGTTTGTGCACGATGATATTTATGATGATTTTGTCGCGCGATTGCTTAGGCGAATCGAGACAAATATTGTCGTAGGTGACCCAATGTTGCCAGAGACAAACTTCGGCGCGCTGATTTCAAAAGATCACCAAATGAAAGTTCTAAGTTGCATAGAAAACGGTGTGAGTGAAGGGGCAAAACTACTCTGCGGTGGTAAGGCCATGAGCCCTAGAACCGCGCCCGATGGCTACTTTGTTGAACCAACGGTATTCGCAAACTGCGGTGATTCGATGAGCGTTGTCAGAGACGAAATTTTCGGTCCAGTGATGTGCTTGCTCAAATTTAGTAACGAAGAGGAAGTAGTGAAAAGAGCTAATTCGACTGACTATGGGCTCGCTGCGGGCGTCTTCACGCAAGACATTACCCGAGCCCATCGGGTTATTCATCAAATGCAGGCTGGTATTTGCTGGATCAATAGCTATGGTCTGTCCCCAGTGGAAATGCCAGTCGGTGGCTATAAACAGTCAGGGTTAGGCCGCGAAAATGGCATAGAAACTATTAAGTACTATACGCAGATCAAAAGTGTGTACGTTGGAATGGAACCATTAGATAGCCCTTTTTAGACTCATGTCTAATAGAATTTATGAAAAATAAAACTTATGACTACATAATCGTTGGTGCAGGGTCAGCTGGTTGCGTACTGGCGAATAGACTCTCTGAAGATCCCAATGTCAGTGTCTTGCTTCTAGAAAATGGAGGAACTGACAAGAGTATATTTATCTCGATGCCAACGGCTCTCTCCTACCCGCTCAACACACCTAAATATAATTGGTCTTATAAAACAGATCCCGAACCTTATTTGAATAATCGTCGTCTTGACTGCCATAGAGGAAAAGTTTTGGGTGGCTCATCGTCTATTAATGGAATGGTTTACGTGCGTGGGCATGCAAAGGATTTCGATGAATGGCGAGATTTAGGTGCTAAAGGATGGAGTTATGCGGATTGCCTACCCTACTTTAAAAAGGCCGAAGACTGGATAGATGGAGCAGATTCGTTTCGTGGTGCAAGTGGCCCAATTGGGGTTAACCGTGGCAATGAGATGAAAAACCCGCTGTATAAAGCATTTGTGGAGGCAGGTTCAGAAGCTGGTTACAACAAGACTCAAGACTACAATGGTTTTATGCAGGAAGGTTTTGGTCCCATGCAAATGTCAGTGAGAAACGGCAAGCGTAGTTCAACCTCAGTGGCGTACCTAAATCCCGTAAAGAAAAGAGCCAATCTAGAAATCAGAACCAAGGTGCTCGTTGAAAAAGTCATTCTAGAAGGCAAAAAAGCAGTGGGAGTTAGATACCGTCGAAAACGAAAGGTAGATACGTTCAAGGCAAATAAAGAAGTGATTCTAAGCGCGGGCGCTATTGGTTCTCCTCACCTACTTCAGCTGTCAGGAATTGGTCCAAGCGAAGTTTTGCGTAAGGCTGGTATTCCAGTATTACACGATCTGCCTGGTGTTGGGGAAAATCTCCAAGATCATCTGGAATTCTACTTTCAGTACCGATGCAAACAAGCAATCACTCTGAATGGCAAACTTGGGCTGTTCAGTAAGTTTTTGATCGGTGCTAGGTGGTTCTTTTTCAAAACGGGTTTAGGAGCAAGTAATCATTTTGAATCATGTGCCTTTATTAGATCTAAACCGGGCGTTGAGTGGCCTGACATGCAATATCACTTCTTACCAGCAGCGATGCGTTATGACGGGCGCGTTGCGTTTGATGGGCATGGTTTTCAGGTCCACATTGGTCACAACAAAGCAAAAAGCCGAGGATCGATTCGAGCCCTGTCAGCCGATCCCACCCAAAAACCGAGCATTGTCTTTAACTACCTAGAACACCCTGACGACATTGAGGGCTTTAGAGCGTGTGTACGCCTAACCAGAGAAATTATCGGCCAAGCAGCCTTCGATGAATTCAGAGATGGCGAAATTCAACCTGGAGAGTCTGTCGTAAGCGATGAAGAAATCGATGACTTTGTTAGAAACCACGTAGAGAGTGCCTATCACCCCTCGTGCGCCTGTAAAATGGGTAAGGATGAAATGGCAGTAGTAGACTCAGAAACAAAAGTACGCGGTATCGAATGTTTACGGGTCGTGGATTCAAGCATTTTTCCAAGTATTACTAACGGAAATCTAAATGCACCAACGATCATGGTGGCCGAACGAGCCGCAGATTTAATTAAAGGCATCGCACTCCTGAAACCCGATCATACTGAATATGGTCTAGTTGACGACTGGGAAACTAAACAAAGAAGTTCGTCACCTCAGCGCTCAATATGAGTATTTGGCTCAACGCAGGGATTATATTCACCCTCGCTGGAGTATTAATCGTTTTGGTTAAGTGGGGAAATCTGATCTGTGTTGGTTCAAACCCGGTATCACACGTTAGTTTTCTGGCAATTCTATTTACCTCAGGTCTAGACGTTGGCTTGATAATGTTCCCACTTACTGAGTTTCCGATTTACGCAGACATCGACGCCAACCCTGAATACGCCTTCTCCAATCCATTGGCGATTGAATTTGGTTTTTGGGCATTTTTAGTTTGGTCTATGTACTTTTTTACCTGCTGTTATTTTTGTGTCATTGAACCAACGGTAGGTTTTTTTAAAATACTCGTTGTCAGATGGGTTAATAATATTGTGATTATTGGTACCTGCGCATTCACGGCGAGCTTGTTCTTAGGAAACTTACCTTGGTATTTGGCAAAATTTGGCGATGGAGAATCCACCCAGCCGTGGTTCTATGTACTTACGTTTTTGGTCATTGCTTGCGCGGTGCACTCAAGCTCTAAACTGCGCTATGTACGAGTATTAAGTCTCAGCTCCACCGTTTGCTTCATTGCTCTTATTGCATACATGGGTTTCGAATTCTTAATCACTCCCGACAACAAGGCTACCATCAACACGCTAATCAACAATCTTGGGCTGATTGGTAGTTACTTCGAAAACCTAAATCGTTTTGTCTTGCCAATTAACGCCTATCACGAATTTTATCTGTATTGGTGGTTTGCCTGGAGCATTATGATTGGCCAATTCACGGCTCGCTTCGTGGGAGGATTCAAGGTTTGGCAGTTATTTTTGGCGATGTTGTTGGTTCCATCAATTCTTATCGGGTCTTGGTTCACTGTGCTCTACTCTTTGTTTGAAAATGGCGACGATCTGAGTAAATTAGCATCCTTAGCGATGGTCAGCGTAGGTTTGCTTTTCGTCATCAACTCCTTGGACTCGCTGATTCGTCTCTATACTGATAACTTGTCTATTACGGTAAAACGAGTTGGATAGAAACGCTATTTTGCTGGTAATTTATTTCTACTTATTCTGCTTACCCTAATGTTTCAGATCGACTTCTTACAGATTCAATGGGTTGGTGCCTTGGTCATACTTTTGATGTTTACCTGCGCTTTGTATATTGTCGTTAATAAGCCAAAAACTTTAGCGGAAATTGGTTTACACACCTAACCTTTGACGCAAAGATTGAAACTATGAAGGTTTGAAAGTTTTTGTCCTCAGTTAATGTTCGCGTTCATTTCTATGCCAATAACTCCCTAATAAAGCCCTTTCAATGATTGTTGGATTACCGCTAGACCTTTTCGTACTCCTATCGGCCTTTGTACTCGATTTTTTTTTGGGCGACCCCCGAAAATTCCCACATCTGATTGTTGGCTACGGCAAAGTTATTCATTTTGCGGAGTCAATTCTAAATAAGGGGTTTGGTCGACTGCTAAAAGGTGCTTTGATTACCAGTTTGTTGGTGATTATTAGCTATGTTGTGCCCTACTTAGTTCTGCAGAAGATAATCGACTTTGGATGCCCGGTTCTATATTTTGCGGTCTCCACCATTTTACTATTTTACTGCTTGGCCAATCGAACTCTTATCGATGAGGGAAGAAAAGTCTTTGACGTACTTGAGCAGCAAGGCCTAGAGGCTGGTCGGCAGCAAGTGTCTTTTATCGTGGGTAGAGAAACGAACAAGC
>JAKVBA010000002.1 GCA_022447525.1 Gammaproteobacteria bacterium | reverse complement strand
ATCGCCAACACGATCAACGCCAAAGCAACCATCGATCTACCACCTATTCTCGGCACTGGACGCACCGATTTGGCAATAAACAAAGAGGCAACTAACAAACATATTGCAAGTATTACGATCCAGCCGAGCTTGGTGGTATCGAGTAAAAAGTCAACATGTTTTGCGTTCTCCAGGGCAACTGGCGGCAAGTAAGACGATGAAAATTGAATTGCGTTCAGCTGAGAAACAACCGTAAAGCTATAAATCAAAAAAAGCGAAGCAGATACAAGTCGAAGTGGCCACCAAACTGCATACAGCAACAGACATGCTGCGATAACTAACAGCATTTCCGATATAACTTTGTTCATTGAGATCAACCAAGTCATACCTGAAGGCTCAATCTGCCACTGCAAGGATATGAATAAGCCTGACAGCAATATTAGGCCTACACCACCTAACGCTAAGACAAACTTAGAACTGTTCAATATTGATTTTGAAGCCATATGACAGCGAAGACACTCTAGATCCGCAAATAATCGATGGGCGACATTGTAAGGGTTCTGTGGCTGCAATGAAAACAGATATACAACTTAAGCTAACCCAATTCTTGGCGTATCTATTTACCAATAAAAAAGCCCCAGTCAACTGACGCTGACTGGGGCCTTAATGCTAAGTCAAAGGAAGTTAACCCTCTAACACAACCTCATTGGCGATATCTTGGTACTTTGGTAACTCGTTGAAGTTCAAGTATTTGTAGATATCAGCTGCAACAGTATCGATATTCTTAGCGATATCGAGGTACTCAGTTACGGTTGGCAACCGACCTTTCACTGCCGATACGGCAGCCAATTCGGCCGACGCAAGGTAGACGTTTGCTCCATCACCAAGACGGTTCGGAAAGTTTCGAGTCGAAGTCGAAACCACTGTTGAATTAGCCGCTACACGAGCTTGGTTACCCATACATAGGGAGCAGCCAGGCATTTCCGTTCTTGCGCCCGCACGCCCAAATGTTGCGTAGTGACCTTCAGCTGTAAGCTGCGCCTCGTCCATTTTTGTAGGTGGCACGATCCACGTGCGAGCTGGTGTTGGTTGTCCCATTTCGTCGAACAATTTAGCGGCGGCGCGGAAATGGCCAATGTTAGTCATACACGAACCTATGAAGACCTCATCAACACCTATTTCACCTTCAGACAAAACTTCAGATAAAGTTTTAGCGTCATCTGGATCATTAGGACAGCAAAGGATAGGCTCTTTGATGTCACTCATATTAATTTCGATAACTTCCGTGTACTCAGCGTCGGCATCCGCTTCCATTAACTCTGGATTCTCTAGCCACTTTTCCATCTCCATGATTCGACGAGAAATTGTACGCTTGTCACCATAACCCTCTGCAATCATCCACTTCAACATAGTAATGTTGGAGGTTACGTATTCGATGATTGGCTCTTTATTTAACTTAATGGTGCAACCACCAGCAGAGCGTTCAGCTGAAGCGTCAGCAAGTTCAAATGCCTGCTCAACTTTCAAATCTGGCAAACCTTCAATTTCTAAAACTCGACCAGAAAAGATGTTTTTCTTGCCTTCCTTCTCGACGGTCAACAGGCCCTTTTGAATTGCGTAGTATGGAATTGCATGTACCAAATCGCGCAAGGTAATACCTGGCTGCATCTCGCCAGTAAAACGAACCAATACTGACTCAGGCATATCCAACGGCATTACGCCAGTAGCCGCTGCGAAAGCAACGAGGCCTGATCCAGCAGGGAAAGAAATACCCAATGGGAAACGAGTATGCGAATCACCACCTGTACCAACAGTGTCAGGCAACAACATACGGTTCAACCAAGAGTGAATGATGCCGTCACCTGGTTTTAGCGAAACGCCACCACGATTCATGATGAAGTCAGGCAGATTAGCGTGAGTGGTAACGTCGACTGGTTTTGGGTAGGCCGCGGTGTGGCAAAATGACTGCATAACCAAGTCAGCAGAAAAACCAAGACAAGCTAAATCCTTAAGTTCATCGCGCGTCATTGGACCAGTTGTGTCTTGAGAACCAACGGTTGTCATCTTAGGCTCACAGTATTGTCCCGGTCGAACGCCCTCAAGACCACAAGCTTTACCAACCATCTTCTGCGCTAGTGTGTAACCCTTACCAGTATCGTTGACTGGCTCCGGCTTACGGAAAAGCTCTGATGTCTCTAGTCCAAGAGCTTCACGAGCACGTGCAGTTAATGCACGACCAATGATCAAAGGAATACGACCACCCGCTTGAACTTCGTCAAGAAGTACGTCAGTCTTTAGTTCAAATTCAGAAATGACCTCACCGGTGTCATTGCGTTTAACGACACCCTCGTAAGGATAGACGTCGATCACATCGCCCATCTCCATTTTGGAAACGTCCATTTCGATCGGTAACGCACCAGAGTCTTCCATCGTGTTGTAGAAGATCGGGGCAATTTTGTTACCAAAGCAATAACCACCATCGCGCTTGTTTGGGATATGAGGAATATCATCACCCATCGTCCAAAGTACTGAGTTGGTAGCTGACTTACGCGACGATCCAGTACCAACCACGTCGCCTACATAAGCAACTGGATGGCCTTTCTTTTTAAGCTCTTCAATTTTACCAAGAGGATCACCATTCACGTCAAAACCCTCACGCGGCATCTTCAGCATGGCGAGAGCGTGTAGAGGGATGTCAGGACGAGACCAAGCGTCTGGGGCTGGTGACAAGTCATCTGTATTAGTTTCACCAGGAACCATATAAACAGTAACCGTTATTTTCTCAGCAACCTTGTCCTTTGAGGTAAACCACTCAGCATCAGCCCAAGATTGAATCACTTGCTTGGCGTGCGCATTACCCGCGTCTGCTTTTTCTTTTACATCGTAAAAAGCATCGAACATAAGCAGAGTGTGAGAAAGCGAACGAGCTGCTTCGTCGGCCAGCTTTGGGTTATCCAGTGCGGCGATCAGAGGCTCGATGTTGTAACCACCCAACATGGTTCCGAGAATCTCAGTAGCTCTCTCGTCTGAGATTAATGGAGAAGACGCCTCACCAGTGGTGATTGCAGCTAAAAAGCTTGCTTTCACGTAGGCAGCTTGGTCTACACCCGCAGGAACACGCTCTGTGAAAAGTTCCAGCAAGAAGTCTTCTTCGCCCGCCGGAGGGTTTTTCAATAATTCAATTAAGTCGGCTACTTGAGCAGCATCTAGTGGCTTAGGCACAATGCCCATTTCTGCACGTTCAGCGACGTGTGCGCGGTAGGCTTCTAACACAATAAGTCCTCGGTGTAGATAGATAAAAACATTCTAAGGGAGTGAAAATGAGAACGCGATTGCGCCCCATAAAACGGGGGATTCTTCGTGAAAACAGCATTCTCGCCCAAATATTGGAGCCGAATTTTACTATACACAAGGGCAAACTTGAAGTGATACAATCTAGTATGAGCTGCCGTGCTGGCAAATTTTGACTATCATGAGTGTGAATACGCATTGAATGAAATTCCCGTCGGGATTCTATTTCTCGCCCTTGTCTTTTTAATTTTCCTTTCCGCGTTCTTTTCCTCCTCGGAGACAGCGATGATGGCGGTGAACCGTTATCGCATAAAAACACGTGCGGAGAATGGTAATCGTAGCGCTAAACTAGTTCTAAATTTGCTAAAGGAACCGGACCGACTACTTGGGACCATTCTCTTCGGCAACAACGTAGCAAATATAGCTGCATCGACTCTCGCCACCGTCATCGGCTTACGGATGTTTGGTGATGCCGGTCTTGCCTACGCGCCAATGGTGCTAGTTTTCGTTGTTCTAGTATTTGCTGAGGTGGCACCAAAAACATTAGCCGCATTATATCCTGAAGTGATTGCATTCCCTGCCGCTTGGGTCCTGGCTGGGCTTCAAATAGTGTTGGCACCCGCAGTATGGCTAGTGAAGTTTTTTTCAAACGGTTTACTTAGCCTACTTCGAGTAAAGGTCACTTCGCAAACAGATGCCTTAAGCAACGAAGAGCTGCGCGCTGCCGTATCTGAGTCTTCTGGTATGCTAGATACCTCTCACCAATCTATGCTGCTTCGAATTCTAGAAATGGAAAAAGTAACTGTTGAGGACGTGATGGTACCTCGCGCTGAAATGGAAGCCATTGATTTAGAGGATGATTGGGAAGAAATTGTCGAGCAACTGGCGACTTCTCACCATACGAGAGTCCCTATTTTCGAGGGCACTTTGGATAATATTGTCGGTATCGTCCACATAAGAAAAATTTTTTATCTCTCACAAATGGGTGAATTTAACAGAGAGACTATGCTCAGCATGATAAGGGAGCCGTATTTTATCCCTGAAAACACCTCAGTGACGCACGCACTTACCAACTTGCAAGAACGACGGCGACGATTTGGCATTGTGGTTGACGAATACGGTGATATTAAAGGATTAGTGACTTTAGAACTGATACTTGAGGAAGTTGTGGGCGAATTTACCAGTATCGCGCCAGTTTTAGACGATGACATAATCGAAGAGGATGGCGCGTTTCTAGTCCGAGGAAGCACAAATTTACGAGATATCAATAGAAAACTAGGTTGGGAACTGCCAATTGGCAATGCGAAAACCATAAATGGCTTAATTACAGAGTATTTAGAGGATATCCCGGTCGCTTCAACGTGCTTTAAGCTTGATAACTGCGTTATCGAAATAATGCAAACTCGCGACACTACGGTTCATGTCGCAAAATTGAAACTTCTATAAGATAGCCTGCAAGTCTTTGAAGTTACAAACCATATTTCCATAAGACGGCTGATCGAGACAAAAAAACCGAAAAAATTAATAACAAACACGGTTATGCCGCTTGCTAGAGCACAGAACTTTGATATATATTCCTTTAAATAACAATTAGATATAAACAAAACCGAAAGCATATTATGAATAAATTAGCGACTTCCCTTTTAATCTCACTACTCGCTACTGTTCTTATCGGCTGCAGCAGCGGTTCTAGCACCACATCTCCCGGGGACGTGGTATTGAACATAAGCGGAAAATTCGAGGGTACTTTTGAGAATACTGAGGGCAACCAAAGCGGGCTAGCAACCTTCGATTTGCAACTTGCTGAGGACGAAATGACTGTATCCGGAAATGCACTGTTTGATGATGAAAACAATCAGTGCCTTTTGAGTGGTCCAATAACAGGAACTCTGGCAGGATCTAACCTAACTCTCTCCCTTGATGATTTCACGTTTACTCTAGCCGTTAGCTCCGATGCAAATACACTTTCGGGTACATACGCGAGAAGTAGCAACGAAGATACCAGATGTGGGCGAACGACTGGGGCAGGTAATATCACATTAACTCGCTCCTAAACGACACTACGAACATAGGTTATTTTGCGATTCAGAATTTGATTGAATCTTTTGAGAAACTGCCTAGATAGAACTTTTTGGCCAGAACTGCATAGAACTGGCCTTTTTCTATTGAAAGGGGCGATTATCTTATTTCTATCCCTTCCATCACCTCCTGCATTGGCTCTCCAAAAACCCTCTGCAACTCTAGTATTCAATCTTGGTAATCAGCATAACGTGCCGGACAAAGTCAATCGTTCAATATTCGACTGCTCGGATAAAATATTCACTATTACTGAGATTAGATTTTTAACTGAAGGCAAACACACGGCTGAGTTTAGATGGATTAACCCCCAAGGCCACTCGCAAGAAATCACAAAATATAAGTTTCTCGTGAACTCAAGCAATCAAACTGGGGTCAACCTTTGGGCTTGGATAAAATTATCACGTGGCAAAGGCGCAGGACTATTTCAATGGTTAGACCCAGCCACAGGGCTTGAGGAGTTTATTGGCGAATGGACCGTCGAGCTTATGATTGACGGGCAAGAATTGGCAGAAAATACTTTCCAAATCAATTGTTAGACTAAGCAACTATATCCGGCGTCCAGGCAACGGTTTAGTCGATTTTTTAGCCACATCGTTTCTCACGTATATAGGCGCAAAGTCAGCAGCGCTGCATGTTTGCCCGCTTGCAAAGGCAACACCTGCGAGCTCCAGAAGATCGGTTGCCTTAGGGTATTTGGATTCTGACAATACACGACTTTTATCAAACTGATTCGCATCCAGACTATCCCAATACTCTGCCCACGCGTTTCCAACTAATAGTGCATTATTACTTGATGCTTTTAGATCCTCTGGAGGAGTTACCAACAAGTCGCTGACTCGGTGGAGCGTTTGACCTTCGATGGAGTACTCCGCCCAATAGATCTCACCCATGCGAGCGTCTATCGCGGCGATAACACTTTGTTGGTTGTCTTGAAATTGTGTACTCACGGACCTGGCTAAAACATCCAATGATGAAATACCAACCATTGGGCAAGCAGCGCCATAGGCAATGCCTTGACCCACTCCCACTCCGATTCTCAAACCAGTGAATGAACCAGGCCCTTGCCCCACAGCGACCGCGTCCAAGGTTTGCGCATCGATATTTGCCTCTGCGAACAAACCACTGACCATTTGTAGCAAGAGCTTCGAATGAACGTTATTACCGACTTCGAACGCTTTCCAAACTTGGTCATTGTGTCTGAGCGCAGCTGAACAAGCAGAGGTTGCTGTTTCTATGGCTAGTATTGTCGGGCTACTCATTCTCTACTGTCTCCGACTGATTTGCTAATCGATTTAAAAAAGCACAAATTTTAGCGCCATCGGTGGTTTTTCGCATCTTTGGCAAACTATTTAAAAACTTGCGCCCGTAACGAGTGCCTCTCAATCGGTTATCACAGATCATCAACACTCCTTTGTCATCGACGCTTCTGATCAAACGCCCTGCGCCTTGACGCAGTGTGATAACAGCTCGAGGTACTTGGTAATTCATAAACGAGTTTTCGCCGGCTTCCTGCATGGCATTCAATCTAGCCTTGATTACCGGATCAAAGGGGGATTCGAAAGGAAGTTTGTCTATAATAACGCAGCGTAGCGCATCACCAGGAACGTCGACACCCTCCCAAAAACTCATGGTGCCAAGGAGCACACTGTTTGGCTTGTTAACAAATTCACGCAACAGTTCTCGTTTACTGGATTCACCCTGCGTCAGCAAATTGAACTCAGTACCGCCCGACTCCCTGTGTTCTTCTAACTCGTCTTTAAACTGTTGCATTACCCTGAAACTGGTAAACAGGACAAAAGCACCACCTTTGCTGGCCTCAAGCACCGGCAAAACCTTGTCGAAAAGAGCCTCGCTAAAATTATCGTCTTTGGGCGCAGGCATTCCGTCCGGCACATAGAGAACCGCTTGATTGAAATAATCAAAAGGACTATTCCACGTCTCTTCGCGGCAATCGCTTTTTAAACCAACTAAACTTTGAAAATGCGAGAAATCCCCGTCGACCGAGAGTGTAGCCGACGTAAATATCCTAGCCTGCTTGTTGTTACCAAAATAATTGCTCAATTCGTTGCCGATATGAAGTGGCGTCTCATGCAAGCGAAAGGTTCTACGTGATATCTCTACCCACCGAATAATCTCTTGATCATCGGAATCGGCAGCGATACGCTCACACTCCTGTGCAAGTTCAACAGCACGCTCATGACAGCGAGATAATGCCTCGCCGGCTACAGCAGCCTCTTCAAGCAACTCAGAAAAAGCAGTCAACTTGGAGGCAAGCGAAGTGAGTTTTCTCGGCAGATTCGGTATTTCGTCAACGAGTTCTAGCCAAGCCACTCGACGTTCATTGAGCCCAAGACTTAAACGATAGTCGGCAACCATTTTATCGAGTTCATCTGCCTTGGGGATTAGCTCTCGTACTAAACTCTTTTCCTTTAGCTCAGCCGCACGCGTATCAGCAAGCAATTCAATAACCTGCCAGGAGCTAAAGCTGGATCCGAGAAAATTCGAGGCTATATCAGGCAACTGATGCGCTTCATCAAAAATCACCGTATTAACTTCCGGAAGCAAAGCACCAAAGCCATCTTCTTTGAGTGACTTGTCGGCAAAAAATAAGTGATGATTCACTACCACCACGTCACTTTCTAATGCTTTTTTTCTTGCCTTGTTGACATAACAGTCTTCGAAAAAGCTGCAGTCTGATCCCAAGCAATTATCTACTGAAGAGGTCACCAAAGGCCAAATTCGAGAATCTTCTGGAACTTCACTTAAATCGCCAATATCGCCGGTGCTAGTTCGTGGCAACCAATCATTCAGATCTTGTAATTCTTGCTGTAGTGTTTTATCCAGCCGGCGAACATCGTTTCGAGTAATCATAGTGCGTTGCAAACACACGTAATTGCTCCGCCCTTTTAAGAGCGAGACTTTCGAGTTTAAACCCAAGTGCTTTATGACCGCTGGAATATCTCTGTGAAAAAGCTGCTCCTGTAGATGTTTGGTACCTGTTGAAACCAGGGTAGACTTGCCTGACAGCATAGCAGGGACCAGATAGGCAAATGTTTTACCCGTTCCGGTACCAGACTCAGCCAATAATGTCTCCTTAGTATCTATGGTTGACTCAATTGCATTGGCCATTTCCACCTGCGCAGGGCGCACAGTAAAATTTGGAATGGCATCAGCAAAGGCGCCGTCGGGGCCGAGTACTGCGCCCGCTGAGTCTTTAAAGTTTTCGGCTTTAAAGTTTTCATCCATTATGCTGGCGACTCTCGAGCCTATACTCTATTTACCAGCCGCGGCCATAGTTTCAGCCACGCACTGACTCAGAGCGGTACCCCAGTGCGGTAAACTAACGCCAAATACTTTCATTAGCTTTTTCGTATTCAATACCGAAAAAGGTGGGCGTATGGCAGGCGTCGGATATTCAGAGGTAGGAATGCCTATCACCTTCACCTCGGTGATTTCATGCTCTACAAAAATTGCCCTTGCAAAATCAGACCAAGAAGTTTGACCTTGGCAAGTAAAATGATAGACGCCTTTCTGCTCGGGTAGTAACCCTCCTTGCTCTACGATGATATCAACAAGTTGCTTGGTAGCGGCGGAAATACTACCAGCATAGGTAGGCGAACCAATTTGGTCGTTTACTACATTCAGCTCATCACGCTGCTCACTCAAAGCAAGCATGGTTTTATAAAAGTTTTTACCGTAATTTGAGTAGACCCAAGATGTACGCAAAGTGATTGCCAAGGCATCGCTATCTCTAATCGCTTGCTCGCCCTCCAATTTACTCTGGCCGTAAACGCCACTTGGCCCAACCTTATCGCTTTCAAGATAAGGCTCAGATGCGTCACCTGGGAAGACGTAGTCTGTCGAGTAATGGATCAGAGGTATTTTCGTATCTCCAGCATATCGCGCTATCTCTGTTACTGAGTCACGATTTATCGCAAAAGCAGTTTCGCAATCTGTTTCGGCTGCATCCACAGCCGTATAGGCGGCAGCATTGATAATTATCTCAGGGGAAATCTCCTTTAGAGCGTCGTAAACCTTTTCAGGGTTTGCTAGATCCATAATCTCACGACCTGCTACCACTACCTCGTGAGAAGCCGCAAGGTCTCGCTGAAGGTAAGTGCTGACTTGGCCGTTTTTGCCAAGAATTAATACTCTAGCCATTAGCTTAGACCGTTAACGGTGGTAAATCAGCTAACTTTTGACCAACCGCATCTTTCTGCGACAAAAGTGGCTCATCAATTGGCCAATCAATGCCAATTTCCGGATCATTCCAAAGCACACTCCCCTCCTGGGAGGGCTCATAGAGAGATGTGCATTTATAAACTACTTCAGCTGTTTCACTGGTTACGACAAAACCGTGCGCGAAACCTTCAGGAACATACAACTGCTGTTTGTTGTCAGCGTTGAGGGTAAAACCAACCCATTGACCAAACGTCGACGAACCAGCTCTTATATCGACAGCCACATCAAAAATCTCACCACTGACCACACGCACCAGCTTGCCTTGCCATTGCGGAGATTGATAATGTAGGCCTCTTAAGACACCTTTGCTTGATTTTGAGTGATTATCTTGGACGAAGGTGGTGGGTAAACCAAGCTCTTTCGCCTTCTGCTCGTTGTAAGTTTCCATAAAAAAACCGCGGTCATCACCGAACACCTGCGGAGTAACCAAAAGAACTCCTTCAAGCTTACATTTATCGACTTTCATCTGCTAACAATTGCCTTTATTAATTTCAGACGCAATTGTATCTTGCTGCCACCATGCGAAAAAGTCTTTTCAAAATATTCACCAATATTCTGTGGTGTTTGAATCGCAAAATTGAATACACTATCGGCGATTTATAACAACGCCGGCTGAAGGTATACGCTCACCGTTAAACTCGACGGCAAAAGAATTATGATTAAAAATAAACTCATGACTCTTTATTTGACGTTTTCGTACCCCCTCTGGCAGCTTTTGAGTGGGTAGCCCCGCCAGTTCGGCTACTTTAAGTAATACACTCACCATACCCTCGGCATCTGGCCAACCAGCTAAATACTTAATGTCATGATCACCAACCAAAATAGGTGCCCCATCTTCAAGATTCATTAACACTGTTTCGGTGGTCTCGATAAATTCCAACCAAGTATGTATCGCCCCATCACCTGCAATCGCTCTAGCAGACCTTGGTGGAAATGTTTCAACATAGCTGACAGTACAATCTAACCCATCTATCGCTGGCGGCAACGGGTTCGGAATTCTGAAATCTGAGTCTCTCGAGCCTGTGCGAGGGCCGATTAACTTCAGAGCATCACAACTCTTTAATTTTGCTTTCAACTGGTCAGTACAATCAAACAAACCCGGCGCCAACACGAGCTTGTAGCCATCAAAGTCATTTCTGTCTGGCCGCACAATATCGACGGTTAGCCCAAGCCTTCGTAAGCCTCGATAAAACTCGAATACCAAGGCAAAAGCATCGAAACCTTGCGCTTGCGGTTGCGTTTCCCACGCCCAGCATGATTCATAATCAAAAATCAACGCGATATCGGCCTGCTCCACCTCTAATTCACCTAGATCACTCAGTTCTTGAGCAACTAACTCGATCTCCGGGTAGGTTGCCGACTCTTTAGAATCTGGTCGCAAAAGTCCAGCATGCATTTGCTCTTGAGCAAAAGGTGCCTGTCTCCATCGAAAATAACACACAGCTTCGGCCTCATGTGCGACGGCCTCAAGGGTCCAAAGCCTAACCATACCTGGTAATGGAGCGGGGTTGTATGGTGCCCAATTCACAGGGCCGGGTTGCTGCTCCATAACCCACCATCGACCTCTTCCAACTTCTCGATAAAGATCATGATGTAGTGCTTGCAGATCTGGATCTCCTTGCCGTTCAAAACGCTGCTGCCACTCCAGTGAAGCGCCGCATCTGTCCACTAAGAACCCTAACGGATAGCTATCCCAACTGGCAATATCCAGATCATCGCCAACTTTGTAATGATCAAATTCGGTAATCCGCCCCATGTAGTTATGTATCAAAGGTTTATCACAGTGTTTTCTCACAGCCTCGGCTTGCACTTTGTTAAACAGAGCAACCTGATCACTAGAAAATCGACGGAAATCGATAACATGAGAAGGATTAGGCTCGGTGACGGTTAGATTAGGCAAATCGATTTCGTGAAAATCACCATAATCCATTGACCAAAAGACATTTCCCCATGCTTCGTTCAATGCTTCAATACGGCGGTACTTTCGCTCCAACCACTCGCAAAATGCAGCTTTAGCCACCGGACTATAAGAAAGAATCGTATCATGACAACCATATTCATTATCCAACTGCCAAGAGTGCACGTGGGCGTTACCGCTATATCTCTCTGCCATTTTTTCAGCCATGAAGGCAGCTTCCTCTCGGTATTCAGCGTGACTGAAACAGTAATGTCGACGAGACCCGAATTTTCTTGGATTTCCGTCGACGTCATAGGCAAGCATATTGGGGTATTTATCGATCATCCACCGTGGCGGTGTTGCCGAGGGCGTACCTAAAACAACCTGCAAACCATGTGCGCCCAACACGTCAATAGCCCGATCCAACCAACCCCATGAGTAATTACCCGGGGATGGTTCTAACTTAGACCATGAAAATTCACCTATTCGAACTAGCCTCAAGCCTAATTCAACCATTTTCTTGGCATCTTCCTGCCAAGTCTCCTCTGACCAGTGCTCTGGGTAATAACAAGTACCTAATATTGGTTTCATTTGCGTTACCTTTATTCTAATTTGTGAGTTTACTGGCGTGCTTGTAAACAAGGCCTCTCACTGTGGTATTATTTATAATATAATTAAGGGTCTCATCTGAACCCTTGTTATCAATGAAGACGTTAAGATCAATATAGAAACCTGTTTCGTTTAATTTATATGAGCCAAGATTCACCGTCAAAAGGAAAGTCAATGTACATAGCCGGGGACTGGGGCACCAGTAACCTCAGATTGTACCTGTGTGAATACAATCCAAATGGGTCGATAGCGCTTGAAACGCGCTACGGCGCCGGTATCAGTAAGATCTCAAATGACTTCGAAGAACGCTTTTTTAACCTCGCACAAGAATGGCTAAGCACATACGGCAAAATGCCAGTCTTGCTTTCGGGCATGGTTGGATCGACCATAGGCTGGAAAGAAGCGCCTTATTTAGACTGCCCGGTGGACGCCGACAAAATTGCCGATGGCCGCATAAGTTTCCAAGTACGAGGCGTGGATATTTCAATACTATCAGGCTTGAAAGCGCTCAACCCTATAGGAGTGAACGATGTGATGAGGGGGGAAGAACTCCAACTTTTAGGCTGGATGCAGAGCAATAAAAATATAAAGAGACATAATTTATTTGCCTTGCCCGGCACTCATAATAAATGGGCTCTCGCTCAAAACGGTGCGATCTCAACATTTTTAACCGCATTCACGGGCGAGCTATTTGCGTTGTTGAGAAATCACAGCATCTTAATTACCGAGCAGTCGAGCTTTAGTTTTAATGAGAACGTATTTCTCCAGGGTGTCGAAAGTAGCTCAAAAAGCTCAACAACCCAACTGGTTCACACGCTGTTTTCAACTCGAACGAGGCAAGTTTTGGGCGATATATCAGCCGAGGATGGACTTTCGTATCTATCTGGTTTGATTATTGGGTGCGACGTTACTGGCGCGCTAGGTATGTTTGACAATATCGATGAGGTCATCGTTATCGGCGACCCTATAATAGCGGGGCACTACAAACTTGTGATCAATTCAATGGGGCATACAGCAATATGTTGTGATCCAACGGCAATTGCGATCGCCGGTTTTGACACAATTTATCGATCCATTTACCAGAGCTAAACCAACAGCAACGTATACTCACCGTCTATTGGAAATTGGAGAATATAAATGAGCAGATATATAGACGACTGGTTGGCAGAAATTCCGGTAGTCGCCATCATTCGCGGCGTAACACCCGATGAAGCGACTGAGATTGGCGCTGCCATCATGGAAGCCGGAGTCGGAATCATAGAGGTTCCATTGAATTCACCATCGCCCTTTGAAAGTATCGAAAATCTCAGTAAGGCGTTTGGTGATAAATGCGTGATTGGCTGTGGTACTTTAGTAAATTTAGAGGACGCTCAACGGGTTGCAGATGCGGGGGGGAAAATTGCTGTGACTCCAAATACTAACCGAGGCATTATCAGAGCTTGTCTAGAACTTGGCATGGAACCAATACCAGGCTGGGCCACGCCTACCGAAGCATTCGAAGCACATCAGGCCGGAGCGAAATACTTAAAGCTTTTTCCAGCGGGAACTTATGGGGCTGGACATGTAAAGGCCGTGCGCGCTGTTTTACCTAAGGAGTCAAAAGTATTGGCTGTTGGCGGAGTCGGTGCACATAACGCGGCCGAGTGGCTCACTGCTGGCGTTGATGGTTTTGGAATAGGTAGCGAAATATATAAAGCTGGCAGGTCTGCAAGCGAAGTTTATCAGCGTACTAATGAAATAGTTCGCTCGATCATCCAGATATTGGAATCTGAAAAATGATCAAGTTAATTGATACTGTAGCCGTCAAAAATGAACTGGGCGAGGGAGTTATTTGGGATCATCACAGACAAAAAGTATGGTGGACAGACATCCTTCAAAGTAAGTTATACCAATACGACCCCAAAACAAAAGCACTAAAGTCATGGAGTACTCCAGAGCGTTTGTGTTGCTTTGCACCGGTGAGCGATTCGTCCGATCTTGTCTGTGCATTTGAATCCGGCTTTGCATTTTATGAACCTCAATCCGGGAAGATAAACTGGATCAAACGTTTGGAACAGGACAATCCGGGTACACGGTTCAACGACGGCCGCACTGACCGTCAAGGACGACTTTGGGCAGGCACCATGGTCGAAAACCAAAGCAATGCTACATACAAAGGTAGCCTGTACTGTTTACATGCTGATCTAACGATTAGTAAGTCGATAACCGGTTTAACCATTACCAATAGTCTATGTTGGAGTCCAAATGGAAAAACTGTCTATCACACAGACACACCGACTAGAACAATTCAAGCCTATGACTTCGATACTGATAATGCTCGATTAAGCAATAGGAGGGATATCGTTAAAACTGAAGACGGTTGCTTTCCGGACGGCAGCGCAGTCGATAAGGACGGATTCATTTGGAATGCACAATGGGGAGGCAGTAAAGTAGTTCGATATTCAGCATCGGGTGAAAAAGACCTAGAAGTTGATATACCAACCTCGCAGCCTACCTGCGTTGCCTTTGGCGGTCACGATCTGAGTTTACTCTTTGTTACTACAGCTTGGTCTGAGATGAAAAAGAAAGAGCGTCATGCTGGCAATCTTTTTATATTCAAAACTGGATTTATAGGGCTAAGCGACACTCAATTCAGCTAAATTTTCAGCCCTGCATGATTTAAGTCATCTAGCTATGTTTTAGCTTAACGCGACAAACTACCAAAGTAGTCTCACTCTTTCCTTTAAAGTCAATGTCGCGTGTTGCACTGAGGGTTAAATGTAAGCGAGTGCAAAACAACAGTGAATAAGGTCTGGCGAGCAGATTTAACCTTCTACAGGATTGTAGATTGGATTTATTACTATTGGCAAAGATAATGAATGATTAGCCATACGATGTCGTTTTTTTGCCCCTCAACAACTCAATATTGATCAGGAATGTATGCGCCCCTGCGTGACACACTTGAATTTACCAAAATGAGCTTGTGAGGACTACGTATAAACATAGCCCCATACCAGCCCAGATTAATGCCAGGCAAAAGTGTATGTGACATCGTCGATCAAAAATCGTAGGCCGCTCTATAACTCTTATCTGCCAAGTGAACTAACGCAGCACTCTGACCAATTTGTCAGTAAACATAATTGTTAGTGACTAAAGAATCGCACACTCCTGATGGGTAAGATAGTCGACGGAGATCAATTTTTGACCACAGACAGTAGACGTAGGTCCACATCAGATCCCACGATCTATTTCTACAAACATAATGCTTTTTTAATCGTTAAAGTACTTCTAAGGCTTGAGCGTAAAGTCCGCCCAATACTTGCTCTTGACCGGTTAACTCTCTAAAACGCAACTGTAACTGCATTAGAGTATCATCAATGTTCTCTGGTGAATGGGTCTCAACTCGAAAATAAAAACTGACGATGCTCTGGATAGTCTTATCATTAATTAATTCTTGCAGCTCGTAGACTCTAATGATTGTCTCTAGCTTCTCGTAATCAACCTCCTTGAGTGCGCCAATACCCAAAGCTGTTTGCCAAGACGCATCAATCAGAGTTGAATTTATCAAATAATCTTGCCCACTGATCGCTGAAAAATCCAAAAATCCAGATTCGGTAAGAATACGTTTGCGCTGCAGATCTTCGCTTTGATTTAGTTCCACAATATTCTTGAGCATCTCTTGATGTGCTTCCTTCCAAGTTTCCAATACTCCCTGATTACGCCAAATTTCCTGTTTAATTCTCGACAGGGCGTCGTTGGCCCTTTGTCGTTCTAGATAATCATCATAGAGTTTATTGATGAGTAGAGCGAATAAAACGCTGAAAACAATCAACGAACTCTCTCCAGCATACTTTTTAATCATACGCATCTTCCAAGACAAAGTTACTATACAAGGTAAAGCAAAGTAACAGACCAAACGCTCATCGGCAAGAATGCAAAAGGCCATCAACGATAGTATGGACGCAGCAAAGATGATCGAGGAAATTGAGTCAGTATCGTTTTGCATTTTTAGTGCAATCGTTTCTCAACTCTACATTTCTCCAAGTGGGTTCCCAAAAAGAGTGTAAGATCAGAGCTTGGCCGAGCTTACAATACGTTTCCGAGTCTTCACTCTCAGAGCAGCCATCATGTTCAATGTTAGTTAGTGCTGATTAACGAGTTAAACAAAAATGACCGCAAAGAATGTTGACAAACGTGAACAAGAACCTTTCGCGTCTCGCATATTGAAGCATCCTTTGCTCTTGCTATCACATATTTCTTCTTTCATCTGGATTTACTCTTCAGTCCATCCGGGTTGATAACAGTGTGACAAATCAACATCAAAACCGCTACCACAAAAGTCCTGTTAAATAACTGTGATTATAAGAAGTCATTTTTAATTGAGGCTTTAAAAAATAATATTAGTTTTTGATTGAGTCTTTGTACTCTTGTAGTTTAGCTTTCCACTCACTTCCAAAAAAGATTTTACAAGCTTCTTTCAAACCCGGAGCATCGATAATATCCTCATTGCGAACAACTTGCGTGATCTTAGATCGACGACGAAGAAAGTCTTCTAACTTAGTTACCATTTCAAATCTAGCTGTGTGCTCAATCTCACAGCGCAAATACTCTGCATCTTTCATGAGCCTATCAGACTGACTTGAATCTTGACGAATATCTTCCAAGAGTTCTAAGGCGCTACCTCCGTATCGCCTCCAAAGCCGCTGAGACAAAGGCTCAGTTGAACCTTCAACGGTATAGGCATCTAGATTCATTAGTTTCGCTTGATGATAGAATTTCTCTTTTACTGTATCGTCGTCTTCGCCGTACCATTTGTAATCTGGGTAAGTTAGCGAGATACCCAT
The DNA here is from genome assembly GCA_022447525.1 of Gammaproteobacteria bacterium. Taxonomy (GTDB): domain Bacteria; phylum Pseudomonadota; class Gammaproteobacteria; order Arenicellales; family Arenicellaceae; genus Arenicella. Next base: position 62,927 of record JAKVBA010000002.1, on the reverse strand, counting down.
ATCTTGAACTAATTCGGCGATTTCATCACCAACGTTAATACAGTCGGTAGTTTTGCCGCCAAAAATACTGAGATGTCGTTCAGATTTGTTGACATCGATCGCATGCTTGCGCGACAACTTGACCCAATCAGCAACGCCATCATCACCTTTTTGGGCCAAAGGTCTTACCCCACAACGCTCAGCTATCACGTCATCTTCGGTAATTTCTTTATCAAGACTTAGTAGAGAGTTAATATTATTAAGTACAAATCGTCGATCTTCGTCAGTGACATGAACATCGGGCGATTCGACTTGAGTATCCGTAGTCCCAACACAGGTTTTATTGCCCATAGGGATAACAAAAAAGAGGCGCCCATCGCTTGCAAAAAACGTAAGTATGCGTTTTTCTTGACTTATCCTGTCGACTATCAAATGAATGCCTTTGGAAAATAAATGTCTGTGCTCAGTTTTCTGCTCGGACATTTTATTGTGCTCATCGACGTAAGGTCCACACGCGTTTATCAACACACGAGATCTTATCTCAAATTTTTCATTTGTTATTTTATCTTCGGCCCGAATAACCCATACATCCCCTTCGCGCTCAGCCTTTGTTGATTCGACATAATTAACCGCATCACAACCATGATTCATGGCCGAGCGAATAAAGTTAAAAACAAATCGAGCATCGTTATCAAAGAGATAAGCATCTGAATATTCGAATCCACCCGCGGCATTATCAGTATTAATCGCAGGTTCCCGCGCTTTTATCGTTTCCACGCTCATGTAATCAGGCGCCTGAGTGAAAAAGCGACCAATAATCCAGTAAAAAATAGTACCCAGGTAAACGAACCATGACGGGAACCTAAAACCCCGAGCTATGGTAGTCAAAAACCGTATTTCTTTGACCGTAGAGGGATAGCTAAGCATCAAATGATTACGACTCTTACATAGGTTGTTTACCAGAAAGTACTCATGTGATTCTAGGTATTTAATTCCACCCCATGCCAAATTAGAAGAATTGGAGCTGGTCAAACCTGCAAAATCGCCTCGATCAATAAGTGCTACTGAAGCGCCTTTCGCTGATAAAGCAGCAGCAGATACTGCTCCGTTTATACCACCACCGATAACCAGAGCGTCATAAACGAAATCTGGACGTTTAAGTCGTTGAATATTACTGGAACGAAGATTCATGAGCATTCGAAGAGATAAAAAATAGCGATACTCGATATATCGTAATTTACCGAGTATCGCAATAGCTTCTGAGTGTATGACCACACTAAGAAAGAGGAGATGATGCGTCACAAGCGTGAACCTGATCTGCAAACACATATATATAATAATATAAATAATACCAACTTTAAAGACAGACGCTAAAAACTATCTCCCAAAAGAAAATTTACTCAGTGATTGCGCCTACTGCTGGTTTCATGGAACTTGATTTTTTAATAAGCTTTCAATAAAAACCTAAAGTACCCAACTGGCAATCACGGCATACAAAATGGCCGAAACAGATGCTGCGAACAGTGAGAATGGTAACTGAGTTTTAACGTGGTCCATCACATCTGCGCCGCAGGCCAGAGAAGAAAGTACTGTTGTATCTGATATCGGAGAACATTGGTCACCAAATACAGCTCCTCCCATTATTGCCGCAAAACAAAGCGATATATATGTCGGGTCAGTTGATAACAACACAGCCAATGGTAGCGCGATGGGGAAAACCACAGCATAAGTGCCCCAAGACGACCCGATGGAGAATGCCACCATCATACAAATTAGTAGCAGCAAACTTGGCAACAGACTTGGCCAAGTACTCAAAACGCTAGCAGTTGCATCGATTACGTAGTCAGCCGTCCCTAATTGTTGAGACACGTTCGCAAGTGTCACCGCCAAACCGAGTACCAATGCACCGATAGTGACGCCTTTGATCCCAGAAATCATTGCCTCAAAAGCAACATGGAGCGTCATGCCTTTAGCCAAGCTAAGACAAAACGCTACGACCACCGCCATACCAAACCCCTCGAAAACCAGTGGACTTTGACCAATGACGAGCGGCACAACACAAAATGCAAAAAGAGTTGTTATTGGAGCCAAAAAGTCAGTAAAACCAGCCTTATAGCTTGGGTCAACTTTCACTTCCGTTAATTCAGAACTAGCCACAGGTTGTGCCTTAGGCCCATCCAGCTCTCCAGTTAGTCTTAGCCGCTCAGCCACTTTTGCCATTGGAGTATTAAATAAAGGAAGCAAACCAAGAGCGAATAAAAGCGTCATGGTCACGGATAGCAGAGCGTAAAAATTAAACGGAATTGCAGCAAAAAATAGTGAAATGGCTTGTTCTTGGTTGGCAACAATTTTGCTCAGGGGTTCAATAGCGATTAGTCCTGCCACATAAACAGGCCACACATTAAAAGGAATAATGGTGGCCACTGGCGAGGCGGTTGAGTCTACTATATATGACAACTCTTCATGAGCAACACCATGACGGTCGGACATAGGTTTCACTGTAGTACCAGTAAGCACCGTGCTGATTGTGCCACCTTGATGAAATACGACTCCCAAAAACCAAGTAAAAACCATAGCAGAGGTACGCGAGTTCACAAATCTTTTGGCCAAGGTCTCTGCAAAGTAACGAGCTCCACCATTGCGGTTCCACAACCCTAACAGGCTACCGAGAGCCCAAAGATATACCAGCAGCATCTGAGCATAACTCTCACTCCCTAAACTAGGTACCAGAAAGGCATCGATAAGATTTAATTGCCCAGATACCAGGCCGCCCGTAAGCACACCCAAAAAGAGAGCAAAAATCACATTGCGAGTAACAAAACAAAACACTATCGTAACTACTGCCGGAAACAACGACCAAACGCGATAATGCTGCTCAATATCCACTGGGCGCAAAAACCAAAGCACAACTGAGCCGAAAATAATGAGCAATAAAACCGTAATATTTTTCACTTTCATTCTTCAACCTTAACATGCGAACTCAATTAGACTGATAGATAGTTAGATAATCATCCAATTGGTCATAGCCCTCATATGAGTTGGGCAATATTATTCGAGTATTACGCAAAATCCGAGAATCTACATCTGGCAAATTTGGTATAGCGGGACGCATAGCTGGTAAGTTACTTGTTTATCCAAGACATGGATTACCTTAATGGCACACATATCTAAGTTTAGCCCTCAATTTTGATGTCGTTAAATATATCGTCATAGCCTATGATTAACTCATCACCATCAGTTTCTCGTGCTTAAAGTCTTCACTTGTCCTAACGAATAGTTAGTCAATTACAATCATTGACAAGGTTAAGCCCTTGGCTCCCAAGCTTAATACTACTTCCATGACTTTGGATTTCAGCACACATCAACTCAGCTTTTAAAGCTAAATTTCGACGCAAGATCAACAAAATCAGTCGTATGTCGGTATGGGAGAGAACCCTCTAGTTTGATACTGCTAGCATAGTCACTAAAATTTGGGCTGTTTTAGGTTTTGTGGCTACTTCGACATCGATCCACCCCGTACCGATATTGGGATGAGACCGTAATCCAGACATTAATAAAAATGCGAAAAAAAACTCTTAGACTGAAATTGCTTGCTGATCTGCTGTGTTGCCGACAATACAAATTAGCACGAACCGATTAGGATTTACTGTAATTCAAGACGTAACCAGCAAGTGCTTCCACTGCTCCATACTCGTGATTCGCCCGCTTGAGCGTCCGGGCAAACTACCTTACTCACTTTGTAGTAAAAATAATCTCGGCGCCTATGCAGTAACGCCCAGATTTGCTTTAGATCAGAGAACAGCCCCGGATCTTGGTCTTGGAGAATAGCCGACAACCATTTTCATACTTCTAAATGTTGCCACCGTTTCTATTTAAATTTTAGCGAAAATATAATAACGTTGACTCGGAAAATCTGTGAGGAGATCCCTAAATAAAAGGTCTAAGATTAGTAAGGGTCATCGTTTTAGGGGAATTTTTGCCTCAAATGACTAATCAATAACCGCAATACATCATTAACAATGGCTTACACAAGATAGGGAAAAATCAATGGCCACCACTCAACAACTCATAAAAAACATAAAACGAGAGCTCAAACGTCAAGGAATCAATTACTCAATGCTGGCAAACAAAGTTGGCGTATCTGAGTCTGCGATCAAAAAGATGTTTGCCAAAGGCAACTTCTCGTTGGACAGGCTAGACCAAATATTCGAAGTGTTGGACGTCGATCTGTTGGAGATGGTGGAAAACGTTAACCACCAACAAAATATGATTGATAAACTGACCGTGAGCCAGGAGGCCCGTCTAGTAAAAGACCAGAAATTACTAATGGTGGCTTACGCGGCAATCAATTTTTGGTCAGTAGAGGATATTCTACATCGCTATAATCTTTCTCGTGAAGAAGTGATGGAGAAGGCGGAGATTTTGGAAAATTTTGGAATTTTAGAAATACGTCGAAATCAAAAAATTAGGCCGCTAATTTCCAATAATTTTCGCTGGTTACCAGACGGCCCACTATCAGTATTCTTTTCCCAATATTTCTTGCCTCATTTCTTCGACAGTGACTTTACTCAGCCAGATTCTTTACGAGAGATACGTTTCGGAGACTTGACCGACGAATCCAGAGTCAAGCTCGACCGAAAATGTCATGAATTAGTTGATCTCTACGACAAACTTACCTACGAGGATAGACATTTTACTCCCGGCAACCGTGAGCGAAAAGGAACAACTTTGGTCGTGGCCTACAGGTGTTGGATTACTGATGCCTTCCGCGAGTTTGCTATCGACTGATAGCGCATTCCCCACACCACCCTTTGTTTTTATTTTAAATTGGCTTGATGACAAGCACTAAATAGCAACAGCGAATACAAACTAAAAACGCCCTGTCACAAAGTGACAAGGCGTTTTTAGTTGGCGTCCCCAAGGGGATTCGAACCCCTGTTACCGCCGTGAAAGGGCGGTGTCCTAGGCCTCTAGACGATGGGGACGTCTGAGCTGCTTTTGCAGTACGCGCATTATATGTAGTTAAATTAAAAATTCAACACTTTTAATGAGCAATTTTCCTTCATTTTTCAGGTTAGATCTTTCTCCAAGCCCGCAACTTATTAAACGCACTTAAGCATTAATAATGCACGCTAAGTTTTCTGCGCGAAAAGCTTAACTTCTGTTCGTAATACGAACGTCACAGATAAATGGTGGAGCTAGGCGGGATCGAACCGCCGACCTCTACACTGCCAGTGTAGCGCTCTCCCAGCTGAGCTATAGCCCCAGACCCCGAAGGAGGGCGAATGATATGCTCACCTTCAACCTTGGTCAAGTTCTATTTACCCTTTTTGGCAAATTAATTGAGCTAAAAAAGTTAGACCAAACCCTCTTTCCGACTGGCACCTTTAGTTACAGAAAACAAGCAAATACGTATCAGAAAAGCCTTGCTTTAACATCGTGCTTCTCACCGATTTTCATTGTTCAGTGCAACACCTGTTGCTATTATCTAGGCCCCGTAGAGGAATGATGCTGGAAGTTTGTCTGTTAAATAGCAATCCTCAACATCAACAACAAATAAATACAAAACGCTCAAATTAGAGAAGCTCCACAAATCAATCACCTTTAAGCAAGAATGAGGTTAAACGTTCTCATATGTCTCAAATGACTTTCAGTTCATTCCGCGATAACTTCTTGGGAAGTTCGGCGGTATGGTACAAAAACACAATCATTGCCTTTCTAATCATTAATCCGATCATTTGGTTTTCCGGCTTCCACTTTGTCAGCGGCTGGGTACTGATTGGTCAGTTTATTTTTACTCTGGCCATGGCTCTTAAATGCTACCCCTTACAACCGGGCGGACTGCTTGCTTTACAAGCTGTTGCGCTGGGCATGACTTCACCGGAAATGGTTTACCATGAAATAGAGGCCAACCTAAAGGTTATACTTTTGTTGGTATTCATGGTAGCGGGCATTCACTTTATGCGTGACCTATTGCTCTTCACCTTCACCAAGATTCTTATAAAAGTTCGCAACAAGACTGTGTTGTCATTTTTGTTCGCTTTCTCGGGTGCTGTGTTGTCAGCCTTTTTGGATGCATTAACCGTGACTGCGGTTTTAATAAGCGTTGGCGTAGGCTTCTACGGCGTTTATCACAAGGTCGCGTCTGGTAAGAGATTTAACGACGATCACGATCACTCTGGTGATGAGGGTATCCATGAACATAGCCGCAAGGATCTAGATGACTTCAGAAATTTTTTAAGAAGCCTAATAATGCATGGCGCTGTAGGGACCGCTTTAGGCGGGGTGTGCACACTAGTTGGTGAGCCACAGAATCTATTGATAGCGGAAAAAGCAGGCTGGCAATTTATGGAGTTTTTCTGGCGCATGGCACCTGTAACAATGCCTGTATTTGTCGCCGGATTGATCACATGCATAGTCTTGGAATCAACCGGTTGGTTTAGCTATGGTGGCAAGCTTCCAACGGAAGTCCGCTCGGTACTAACACAATTTGATTCGGAACAAGAAAGCAGCCGCAGTGGCAAGGACAAAGCGCAATTAGTTATCCAAGCCATTGCTGGTTTGATACTAGTTGTCTCACTTGCACTGCATGTTGCCGAGGTAGGGTTGATTGGTTTGATGATTATAGTTCTTTTGACTGCATTTAATGGCGTTATCGAAGAACATCAAATCGGCCATGCTTTTGAGGAAGCATTGCCATTTACTGCTCTACTCGTGGTTTTCTTCGCAGTGGTCGCTGTTATCCATGAGCTACATTTATTCCAACCAGTGACAGACTTAGTGCTGGCCATGAGCGAAGATGCACAACCCTTGGTTATGTTTATTGCCAATGGCGTATTGTCGATGATTTCTGATAACGTATTCGTAGCTACGGTTTATATTAACGAAATGGTGGCAGCCCTTGATAATGGTGTCATCAGTCGAGAGCATTTCGACAAGATGGCCATCGCAATCAACACTGGCACAAACCTACCAAGCGTAGCAACTCCAAATGGTCAGGCAGCGTTCTTGTTCTTATTAACTTCTGCATTGGCACCGTTGATCAGATTGTCTTACATGAAAATGGTATTCATGGCCCTACCTTACACCATTGTTTTGAGTATTGTTGGCGGCCTTGCAATTTGGTTGCAGTTTTAAAGCCCAGATAACCAAGCTTGGCTCAATCTATTAATTAAAGAGGTTGGATAAAAAGATCGTCCTAAAAGCTTAGCTGTTTTTAGGGCGATTTTTTTTGAGTTTATCTTTAATTTTTGTTCGAATAGACTTGTAGCCGGCATAGAGTATGGCTGTCCTATACCCCACTGAGGAACTGTCTAAGTTACCCAATTTTTCAATATCAATATCATAGATGCAATTAGCTTGCCGCAGTGCAATAAAGTCTCGCGTAGCGTGATACATCCCCGTACACGGTTTGGCTTTCGTATCGATAGTAAAAAGAGTTCCCGAGGGATCTCGCAAAAAATTGTTCCAAGTCGGATCATCGTGCCGAAATCCGGCTGAGTGCATATTTCGTAAAAGCTCGGCGATGTCCTCCAAGCCCGACACTCCACACACATCACCCTCACGAAACTCATAACAAATCCATGAATCCACGACCATTTTGAATTGACGCCTTTCGATAACACAGATGGGTCTAGTAGTTTCCAAGCCCGCAGCGATCATTTTATTTAAATTAATCAATGTGGCAGCTGCTTCGCCAGGGGCAAACAAACTGATCAATCGTGACCATTTTCTTCTATTTTTATCAACGGGACTTTTTGCTACGATCACCGTCTGGCGACCAAGCAAATCCAAACTTCCTTTCAATACTTTACTACGGTGATTATCTTTTAATACCTCTGGTAGCTCCTCAAACGCACTAATCAAAGATGTGATTGAGCCACTCTCAGAAAAATAATTCTCCAATCTCTCAAAATCTTCATAATCGGCATCACCCAGACAAACCCACTCACCTTGCTTAGCGACCGGCTGCATCATTCTTTTCTTAACTAAATAGGCGACTCAGGAAACTTCGCTTCCTGAGCTCATTTTCAATAGTTTTATTGTGAGATGCAGAAATAGAACGACGTTTATAACGCTCTTCATCCCATTGTGTAGCGTCAGAGAACAATAAATCAGGATATTCGTGCAAAGCGAATCGCTTATGCAGACCAGTACCTCGTAGGTTTGCCGCCTTAACGTTTACTTTACTAAGACTGGTTCCAGACATGCGAGCCGACCATAGGATACTCTCCTCGAGAGAAGCACTGGATAAATCGGCACGACTCAATAAAGCATTTGATAGATCAGCGCCATCGATTCCGGCCTGAACTAAGTTAGAACCAACCAAGCTTACGCCACGCATGTTCACTGATTCAAAATTACTCATTTGCAAATTTGCTTGACTTAGATCTGCACAAAACAATGATGCCCCCAACAAGTCGGCACTCTCCAGCTTTGCCCCTTTTAAATTCGCTGAATTCAAGTCAGCGTGACGCAAGGACGTACCAACCAGTTGACTATCATTCAAATGAGCACCAAACAGCTTTGCCCTATCCAACTTCGCATCTGAGAGGTTCGAGCGCACAAGAACAGCACCCGATAAAATAGCTTCAACAAGACTGGCAGCACTCACATCACTATCTGCCAGATTGGTTGCGCTCATAGAGGCCTTATCAAATGTTGCCCCAGGCAGTGTGGACTGAGACATCTGTACCCCATTGAGATTAGCCTCGGTAAAGTTCGCAGAAGTAGCGTCGCAATGCGTCAGTGTAGCGCCATTGAGTCGCGCGCCGCTTAAGTTAGCTTGATAAAGGTCAGCACCCGACAAATCTGCCCCTGTCATATCGCACTGAGTCATATCTGCACCAGACAAATCCGCTCCCGACAAATCGGCACCTCGTAGCTTAGCTTGTGCAAGATTTGCCCCTGATAAATCACTCCCGGCAAGACAATACCCCGATAGATCTGCGCCTACGAGTTGTTTTCTTTGTCCAGAAGTATTTATCTCTAACTTTCTCATCCTAGCGGCCATTAGTGCTTCACTCCTGTATTTGCTGACTCTTCGGGGCAGACATCTGCTGACTGCTTATTAATTAATTTTGACCAAACACAATGACCGTCTACTTTTTGATCCAGCCGTTCAAGCCAATCTCTATGCATATTTAACTCTTCGTCGGTAGGAACAACTTTCGGCAACTCTAAAGCCGTTAAATCTACCTTGTGAAAACTACTATCAGTTTCATGACCGGCATTTGGGGCAGCCTCTAGGGATAAAGAGGTTTGACCGCCAGTCATGGCCAAATAGACATCCGCCAAGATTTCCGCGTCTAGCAAGGCCCCGTGCAGTTCTCTGTGACTATTATTAATTTCGTATCGACGGCATAAAGAGTCAAGATCATTGCGTTGACCAGGAAACATCTTGCGGGCTTGGATTAACGTATCATGTACGCCACAGACTGTATTAATGCGTATTTGATACCCCGAGATTTTCTCCAGCTCAGCATCCAAGAAGCCAACGTCAAAAGCCGCATTATGGATAATCAACTCGGCACCACTTAGGTATTCCATCATCTGCTCATAGATATCTACGAAACGTGGTTTGTCCGCAAGAAACTCGTTAGTAATCCCGTGAACCTCTATTGCTCCCTGATCAATTTCTCTGTCCGGGTTTAAATAGATGTGATAATTGTTACCAGTCAGCTTACGATTTATCAGCTCTACGCAACCGATTTCAATAATTCGGTGTCCTTGCCGATGCTCAAGACCGGTGGTTTCCGTATCCAGTACTATTTGTCTTTCGAATTCGCTCATCTTCCCCTACCTATTTTTCTTCACGAGCCACCTTTACTTCAGCTCGTCAATACCTCGATTCGCTAGCTCGTCAGCCTTTTCATTACCGACATTACCTGCGTGACCTTTTACCCAAACCCACTTTATTTCATGCCTTTGAACTTGCTCGTCGAGAGCTTTCCAAAGGTCTTCGTTTTTCACCGGCTTTTTAGCAGCGGTTTTCCAATCACGAGCCTTCCAACCATCGATCCATTCCAATATACCCTTTCTCACGTACTGTGAGTCTGTGTATAGAGTTATCTGACAAGGTCTCTTCAATGCTTTTAGAGCTTCTATAGCTGCTGTCAGCTCCATACGATTATTAGTCGTATTTTGCTCCCCCCCGTATATTTCTCTCTCACTCCCGCGGTATTGCAGCAATGCACCCCAACCACCTGGACCGGGATTACCTCGACAGGCGCCATCAGTATAAATATCTACTTGGCTCATTAAAAAAACAGCTTACTAGTTTTTGAGTTTCGAGTTTTGAGTCTTTTTGTGATGGCCCTGGGTCTGCTCATTTCCAACATAGGCGGTCGCTGTATTAGCCAGCTTAGGTCTTCTTTTTATGAACTCTGATCTTTCTACCAATGTTCCAGAAAACTCTTTTTTCCTACCAACGATCATATACCCACCCCCAAACATCGGCAACCATCGATCACCGATTGACTCTAAAAAATTTAGCCACCTTCTTGCTCTGGATTTGCTGCTCGCAGGGGCATAATGGAACATCGAACTGGCCACAACTTCGAACCCTAGAACGTGCAGCCAATCAATGACTCGTTTGGGAGTGTAATATCGCCCTGGAAAAACCGATTCAGGCCTGAGCCAGCGCTGGAGACCAATCAGACTAGAGGGATTAAAGCCGGTTATTACAACATAGCCTTCGCCCATCAACACTCGATGTGCTTCTCGCAAAACCTGATGAGGCAAACTATGCGACTCGAGAACATGTGGCAAGACCAAGGTATTGAAAGAATCGGACAAAAATGGCAAAAAGGCGGGATCGGCCGCTAAATCTGCTCCTGCATATGAATGCGCAGAAGGGGTAACCCCCAACTGCATTTTATATTTTTTCGGCAAATCCAACTCTTCGATGATGGATTCATCTAACATGCTGCCGATCTGTAAGGTTGTCGGGCCGATCGACTGTTTTAATCCAGCAGTTAGGAACGGCTTTTCAATATCAAAGTAAGCCCTTGCGTGTCCACTGGAAGCCCAAGAGTTGCTTAAATTGAGATATTTAGAATTCATTAGGCTCTATTATTTCAAGCAAATACTATTTTACGAAGGCGCTGGCAACCACGAGCAAGATTAGACCGATATAGCTAAAAGACGGTTACCAAAGTTTATTCATTACGCCATCAGAATCAATATCGAGTATTATCGCACAGGAAGTTTAAAACTGAGTCATTGACTGACAATTTGGGTCTAATTACTATTCGCCGATGAACAATAAAGCCTTTTGCGCGTTAATTTGCCTGCTCTTCTTGCAAGCTTGCGCTCCCAACAAAAAAACAACAACACCAAATTCGTTGCCTTCGATTGCGTCAGCTCCAGCAGAGAATAGCTATGAGCATAGATCGAGAAACAGACTGAATGATCAGACCAGCGAACCTTCAACCGAAGCAAATAACCGTTCAGCTCGAAAAACAGATTTACTGGAACGAGTAAGGGCTGGATTCGCCTTCCCAAAATTACACTCCCAAGATGTCAATAAGCACGTCAAATGGGTCTCTGAACACCCAACTTACTTGGAAAATTTGTTCGCTCGAGGCGAGCCTTTCCTGTACTTTATTATTGAAGAAATAGAGAGGCGAGGCTTACCCATGGAACTGGCTCTGCTTCCAGCGGTTGAAAGCGCTTATGACGTCGGCGCTGTGTCGCGCTCGAAAGCGGCTGGTTTATGGCAGTTTGTGCCAGCAACAGGGAAGGGGTTTGGGTTAAGGCAAGACTGGTGGTATGACGGCAGGCACGATCCATATAGCTCAACTTTTGCCGCATTAGACTACCTCGAGCAACTACATAAAATGTTCGATGGCGACTGGTTTATCGCTTTAGCAGCCTATAATGCAGGCCCTGGAACGCTACGAAGAGAAATTGCCAGGGCAAAACGCAAGGGCAAAAAAACGGACTATCTGAGTCTGAAATTGAGGCAAGAGACAAGGCGTTACGTACCTAAATTGATGGGACTTAGAGAAATACTTTCCAACCCAAGAAAATATGGTGTAGAACTCCCACTACTGCCAAGCCAACCTTACTTTGAAGTGGTAAAGCTTCCTGGGCAAATCGATCTGATCGAGTTTGCGAAGCAGAGCCAGATAGACAAAGGTCTGCTAAAGACCTTGAATCGAGGATTCAAACGTTGGGCCACTCCACCGGAAGGTCCGCATCGCATATTAATTCCGATAGAGACCAGGGCCCCAATGAACGCGGACCCAGTAGCGCTTGCTCGCGCCGCAATCGCTGAATCAAAGCCTCTCAATTATCGGAGCCACAGAATTAAAATGGGTGAGACTCTTAGCCATATAGCGAGAAAGTATGGCGTTTCAGTTACGGTCATCCAAACAACGAATAGACTGCGTGGTCACAATATTCGTGCAGGTCGAAATCTAATCATCCCAATTTCAGCCGGTTATGGCTCACAAGACGTAGCGTCAGCGAGCAGTCCCAAGGCGACAATGCCACAACAATATTCTGGTGACAAAATCAAACACAGAGTGACCAGCGGAGATACCCTTTGGTCGATCGCAAAACACTATCGCGTCGATCTAAAAGAGTTAATGAGCTGGAACAATCTTGATTCAAATGACGTCCTCAGTTTAAACCAACTTCTAACAGTTTTTATAAACTAGTACTCCAAAAACCAAGAATTAGTACATGGCCCTCATGTAGACCAGAGCATTCTCACGAGGGCCATCGGGGGTCGAAGGTCGATAATAGTTTTCTCTAATCGCTATTTGAGTAAAACCCCATTTTGCATACAGAGACTGAGCGGCATGATTGCTCTCCCTTACCTCGAGAAACAAATTCTCAATCGATTTTGATGTTGCTGTGGTCAGTATGTCGTCCATCAAAATATGACCTACACCCATCCCTTGAAAGGGTAACGCACAGACGATATTGAGTACATGTAGCTCATCTAGTACTGATGAGCAAACATGATACGCAATTAACTTCTCATCGACTGTCGCGACACGACAAATATCCTGTCGAGTAAGAGATTCTTCAAAAGACAATCTTGCCCAGGGAGAAGCCTGAGCGGTCTGTTCAATCCTTTGCACCTCGGTCAAATCAGTGGATATCATATCCCGCACTACCACCTGATCTAAATCCAAGTGTGGCGTCAGCTTAGATTCAGTACTGTTATTATCGGGCTTTACTGACATAAGACTCGATTGGCAGCACTTCAGCGCATGTAACACTAAACCAATTCATTAATAGCAAGTCTTAGGTTACTCCATAACTTGGCTTTAAGCCTCGGATTATCAAGCAATTCTTGAGGGGCGTAGGCTGGTATTACAAGACACCCACTTCCAGAGTAATAATGATGACCTTCTATCAACCGCTCAAATGGCTCATTCGATTGTAAAATTGCTTGTGAAGCAAACTCACCAAAGACCACAATACACTTGGGTTTTACCAAAGAAATTTGTGTATGGATCAACCGATCACATTGAGGCGTAAGTGAAATATCCGCAGGGGCTACACACTTGAAAATAGTCGAGCTATAGACTTGAGCTCTAGTTAAACCGCAAGCCGACAAAATGTTTTCATACAGCTGTCCTGCCCGACCAACGAATAATTGTTGAACTTCCAAATCACTGGTCGTTGGTGCGTCCGCAATAAACATCCAATCGGCTAAAACATCACCAAAACCCAGTGTTGATTGCGACGGACCACAGGATGGACAGTTTTCAGAATTACTGATTGTGGCCTGCAAGGATCTCCAATCCATGGATGGCCGCGACAAATCGCTTACTTGATCAACAGCAATCTTTGGAATAATGATATCGTTGAGATTTGTCTCGGGATCTGAATTATCTTGTTGTTCATACTCCGAGTAACCGTGACTAAGATTATTGAACTCTTCTTCAATCTGAGTGTGATCAGACTCCGCCTGCTTATCATCAACGCTCATGGCTGTGGTGACTGCAGCGATGACAGGCTCTGAAATTGATAAATCCAGCGAATTTTCAGACTGCAGTGGAACTGGGGCCGGCCTTAGTTTAGGCACAGCGTTCGAAGATTTTTGCAATTCCTTAACATCACTGCTTGTGCCAGAAGTCTTAGTCTCAGGAATGGGTGCTGGCTTTAACGATGGAACTGATTGCACAGATTGTTCCATCTCGACCGAGGAAGTAACTCCCAGAGGTTCTATCTCAGTTGAAGCGGTATCTTTGTGGATAGGCGCAGTTTCGTGTAAAGCGTTACTTTGCTTTGTAACCGAATCAGCTTCAACTGACTTAAACAATACTTCTCGAGTATCCAGAGATGTTTCAGAAACCTGAACCATTGAGCCGGATATTTGTTGCTCTAAATCCCTGGACGCTGTGCTCAGAATCGTTTCATCATTACTGACCATAACGGGATCAATAGGATCCACAAGTTCGTTAGACACAGTCGAGGTACGACGTCCGCGTAAACGCCACACCTGCACTCCCATTTTCTCTAAAACGCTCATACTCTGCATTTTAGAACACCAACATAAGCAAGGCGATGAAGATGAGGCCAAATAGCCCGAAAAAGGTGAGTAAAGCCAAAACAAAGAAAAAAGGATTTATCAGAATCCCAACTCCGCTAATGGTTTCCATTACCTCTTCCAAACCCTCCTGATGACGAAAAGATTTAAGCGTAGAATAAGCACCACGGATGCTACTTACTTGCTGAATATCGAGTTCTGATAGGTTTTTCAATAAGCCATCCTCGTCGATAACTACTTCTCGTGCGGTCTCAGGCACCTCTTTCACTTGATTCAATAGGCTATAAACTATGCCCCAAACAATCACAGGAATTGCAGGGATTCCACATTTGATAATATTCCACCACCAAGAGGACTCCGATGAGTAAAACTGACTCGCAATGTAGATTAAAGCTAAGCCCGCGAAAAAGAGAATTATTCTGACACTCTTCAATACGCTCTCGGCTACACTTGCGATGTGTTCAAATACACTAACGATATGCTCGATAACATCCACGTCTAAGTTATCCCAGTATTTCGATGATATGGAATGGCTTTACGCCAAAAACGCATCCCAGTCGGCCTCCTTAAAGCCAACAATGCCCTTACCACCGTTGATAAGGAAGGGGCGCTTGACTAGCATACCATTGCCCGCCAACAGATCCAGAGCCTCGTTATCGCTCATATTTGGCAGTTTGCTCTTCATGTCCAGTTCTCGGTATTGCATACCCGAGGTATTAAATAACTTGCGAATATTACCATCGTAGCTTGTCAGCATAATTTCCAGTTCATCTTTCGTAGGAGCTTGATCAACGATATTAATCGACTCAATTTCTAAACCATTTGCGTCTAGGTACTTTCGCGCCTTTACACAGGTTGAACATTTCGGGTATTGGTACAATTTCATCATTAGTAAAGTGGCGTGAATTAAAACTGAGGTAGTATACCGTCATTAATCGCTTAAAACTCCATCAAAGCCATGCTTTCAAAAGTTAAAAACTTAGGCCCCGGCGTTCTTGTCTCAGCCGCTTTTATCGGGCCTGGTACCGTCACTACCAGCACCCTAGCAGGAGCTAACTTCGGCACCACACTACTTTGGGCACTGATATTTGCCACCTTCGCTACCATCTTCCTTCAAGAAATGAGTGCGCGCCTAGGAACAATTACCGGCAAAGGTCTCGGGGAAGCTCTGATTGACACGCTCGACTCTTCGATATGTAAATGGCCGATGCTGCTTCTCATTATTACTGCCCTTTGTATTGGCAACGCTGCTTATGAGGGAGGCAATATTGCTGGAGCAGTCTTGGGTGCCAGTGCATTAGTCGGTGAGGAACATAAAACCATCTCGACACTGATGATAGCTGGAGTCTCAACCGTGGTGCTTATCTTAGGGTCTTACAAAATGATCGAACGAGCGTTGATTACTTTGGTGATCCTAATGGCACTGGCATTCGTGGCTACATTCATCGCCATTAAACCAGACTTAAACGCGCTTATCAGCCAAGCCCTCTCCATAAGCATGCCTAACGATAAGGCCCTATTGGCGACTGTCGCATTAATAGGTACAACCGTAGTTCCGTATAATTTATTCCTACACGCGTCGGCCGCAACAAAAAGATGGCGCGGTAAAAAGCAATTATCAGAAGCTCGAGGCGACACCATCCTTTCAATTGGGCTGGGGGGACTAATCGCAATACTAATTATGTCGACTGCGGCATCAAGCCTCTTTAGTAAAGGATTAGTGGTAAATAATGCGGCCGATATGGCTCAACAGTTAGAACCTCTGTTTGGTGTATCAGCGAAGTATATGATGGGCCTAGGACTACTAGCTGCGGGTCTAAGCAGTGCCATCACGGCCCCTCTGGCAACCGGATTAGTAATGACCGAGGTATTCAAATTTGAGAACAGTCAACGATCTCTTGGGTTTAAATTCGTTGCATTAAGCATTCTTTGGATTGGTACAACCTTAACCCTTCTGGGCTGGAAACCACTTAACCTTATTTTGATGGCGCAGTTTGCCAATCGCTTACTTTTACCAATCGTAGCAGGGTTTTTACTTTTCGTTGCCAATCAAACAAAGGTGATGGGCGACTACCGCAATGGATGGATGGCAAATGCGCTGGGGTGCCTAGTTTTGGTTTTTACCCTAGCACTGGGTATCAAGTCCATAATAACTGCCACTGGGTCACTATGAGGTCAAACGTCAAGACTAAAACCGATTTCGGCCTCGACGGCCACTCATTATTCCTATCGGACCCCTTGGGATCGTTAACTGCATTGGTGCGCCATCGCGCTCCAGCTCAATAAGAACTGACTGTCCGGGCTCACCCAGAAGAGTCAAACCATTTAGCTCTCTGATATTAAAAACTCTTTCACCACCGTAATAGAGAATTTGATCGCCAGCCTGTAATCCTGCATTCTCTCCAGGTGACCCTCGCAAAACAGAACCGATATTAATGGAGGTGCTGTAGCCATTAGCCTCAAGATATCGCTCATAATAATCTAGCCCCAGCTTGGCTTTGAGTTGCTCGTTACGCGTGGGAGCCTGGATTCCATTTTCACGGTTTAAATCGGTTTGCTTCTTTCTTGCTTCGTATTGAGTAAAAAGAGAATCAAGTTGGACATCGCTCTCCTGCTGAAGAACCCAATCAGCCTCCTCTACCGTAAAACCTCCTTGCACTAAATTTTGTCGTCTTACATCTCGTTCTCTTGCGACAACAGGTCTGCTTCTAAAGTCATCAGCCAATCTTGCTTGCTCGTTTCCCTCGGCACTGTCCTCGACTTCTCCTTCTATATCAGTCTGACCTCTGACTAATAAAGCTGGTGAAGGACTGTTCAAATTTGGCTGTTGCAATTGCCCGGCTGAAGCAGAGACTCTGCGGTCTTGCTCGAGCTCGTTAATTCTTTCCTGCAACGACGCCAAATCAAGCTGGCTTACTTGAATAGAAGTTAAAGAATTATCACCACTGCTAAATTTACTCGCTAGGAATGTCGTACCAAGACTGGTAAAAACAGAAAGTAGAACAACAGAAAAAATGGTGCGCAAAGACATACGTACTCACTATTCGGAAAATTAACAACTTCGATAATATACCGAAGCAAAGTAGGTAATTAATGAAAGTAAACCGATGAAAAACGAGCAGTTGTGTTTTGTAGGGACCAGACTCAGCTAAGAAGAGACATATATTTCTAGGCTGTAAATATCACCTTAAAATATTCACAGACAATCGGCATATCATCAGTCGGACTTTTGCTTGTAGCTGCCAATTCTCGGTGATAGTAGTCCCAATGCACGCGCCTCCAATACTCCAAAGATTTATCGCCCTCTCCCTCGCAAAGGGCAAACTCAGCCGTGACTTTATTAAAAGGCACTATCTCCACCTTTTCGACTTGAATCACGCACAATGGAGTGCCTTGCCAATTGGTGACAATCGACAAATCACCCGCTTTTGGCAGCGGCTCATTCTCGGCCTCATAAAACCACAAAGAGCTAGCCGTGGCTCGCTTGTCACCACTCAGCACAAGGTCGGCGCACTCATCTGCGTCTTTTTGATTGTCACAAAAATAATACGCAGGGATGGCGCGCGCTGGCGCACCAATAGATCTAAAGTAAGCGCTGGCTAACTCCTTGGGGCTACTGAATTGCATCAGGAAAACTCAAATTTATTCTCGATGAATTCTGATGCTCAATCGAAGTTTTCTTTTACAAGAAAGACTAGTCACTCAACTTAATAATCGCCTGATATGTGGCGGCTTTCATATCGTATCTAAGCGGCCATGGAGCCTGATAAAGTTGCACAAGCGCAATGGCAATAAGTTGTTCCTTAGGATCAATCCAAAACTTTGTTCCGGCGGCTCCAGACCAAGAAATTTCACCTTTACTTGAGGTGGCTGGCATATACGCTGGATCAGTTACCACTCCAAAACCCAAACCCATACTTTGCCCTTTGTGTAATGCTAAGGCCGGATAATCATTTGCACCATTAGCACGCACTTCAGGCGTTAGATGATTTAGGCTCAGATACTCAACGGTTTTGGGACTTAACAACCTTACCCCATTGTACTCCCCTCCATTAAGCACCATCTGGCAAAAACGCATGTAATCGCTGGCCGTGGATACCAGCCCACCACCACCACTAAACATTCCGTTGTTGCTAAAGTCTCTTTGTTTTTCAGCTGGTACTGGGAGAACTTTTCCGGTTTTAGCGTCAAAAAAATGATCTCCAGCAAAACGATCTAATTTATCTTCGGGCACGTTAAAAAAAGTGTCTTTCATGCCAAGCGGGGCAAACAAGCGAGACTCAAAAAAATCAGTAAGGGATAATCCGCTCATTCGTTCAATTGCCACGCCAAGCACATCTACTGAGACACTATAGTGATAACGCTTGCCTGGCTGAAATCGCAGCGGCAAAGCGGATACTTTTTCGATGAATTCATCCGAATCTTTAGTGTTTAACACATTTTGTTCGTTATAAGCGATGTCCACTGGGTTATCAGGCGTAAACCCATAGGTGAGGCCCGCCGTATGGATAAACAACTGTCGCATGGTCATCGGGGTCTCAGCAGGCACTTCTTCGCCATCCGCCCAGACTTTTAGATCTTTAAGCTCTGGGATGTATTTGTATACAGGATCGTCCAACCCAAATTTGCCTTCCTCATATAACATCATTGCCGCAATCGCCGTTACTGGCTTGGTCATAGAGTAAATACGAAATAGAGTATCGGTTTGCATGGGACGCGAGTCAACTAATCCCATTTTTCCCACCGCCTCGAGGTGTACAACTCGACCATTACGGGCCACCATAGTAACCATGCCGGGGTAGTTGCCTTGATCAATATGACGATTGGCCATCTGCGTGATGCGCTTTAGTCTTTCACTGGACATTCCAGTGCGTTCAGCTTTTTCAACTTTAAGCTCACCAACTGCCATGGCAAACTTGGGAAGGCAAAGCAATATCAATACAGACACGAGCCCCGACTTCAAAACTGATAATTGAAATATTCCTTTGATGGCATTTTTATTCATACAAACACTCCCACTCTTTTTTTGTTATGGTGTTAGGGACAATCGAAGCCGTAACACTACACTCATTTGCACACAATTGTGTGATGAATTTAAAATTGGAAACCAGTTTGACTGATAAAAACGAGAAAGACTCGCTAAACCTTCGATATTTAAAACTCGCTGTACTAGTTATAGTCGCAGGCAATATCTATCCACTAATTTACCTCAGACAAAACTTCGAGGTCAGTCTACTCGATTCTCTGGGAATCACCTCTCAGCAATTGGCACAGAACTACTCTATGCTCGGAGTGATCTACATGATCACTTACCTCCCAAGCGGTTGGTTAGCCGATCGAATAGCGCCCAGAGTATTGATGTCTTTTTCTTTACTGACCACCGCTTTACTGGGCATTTGGTTCGCCACGCTTCCAAGCTTTTTCGAAACCAGAATTATTTTCGCAGGATGGGGCTTAGCCGCTGGGTTGACGTTTTGGGCGGCGTTAATCAAAGCCACAACTCTTCTGGCAAGACCTGATGAACAGGGTCGTTTTTTTGGTATATTAGAGGGCGGTCGAGGATTAGTAGAGGCCGTGTTAGCTACCTGCGCGGTTGCTCTTTTTGCCTATGCGATGAATGGCCCGCAACAGGATACCTCTGCAGCAATGCAGAGGGTAATATGGATGTACGTCATCGCCATGCTCGTGCTTACCCCAATCTCGTATTTTGCATTAAGTTCAAAAGACGCTGAAGTAAATAGCTCAATAACGACAAATAAATCGACCTTAAGAGATGATATCTTTACCGTCGCTAGGCAGCCACAAGTTTGGCTTTGCTCAGTGTGCATACTGATGGGCTACCAAATGTATTGGGGCAGCTATTCATTCTCAGCGTACCTGCAAAATCATTACGGCCTGACAGCGGTAACCGTAGGGTCGATTATGACTGCCAGCCTCTGGATGAGACCGGTTGGCGCCGTTGCATCTGGCTTCATCGGCGATAAAATTAACAACGAAAAAACACTCGCTGTCTTGATGATTTTAAATGCAATTGGGCTGGTTGGGTTAGCCTACGCTCCAGTCACAAGCAGCGTAGTCATCTTGTTAGCAATGATCATATTTATCAGCTTCCTAACCTACGGTATTCGAGGTATCTATTGGGCCACGATTGAGCGTTGTGATATTTCCAATCACGTTAAGGGCTTGGCAATAGGACTAATTTCTTTGATTGGGTACGCGCCTCACGCTTATCTACCTGCATGGCGTGCCTACTTAATCGATCACTTACCCGAGAAGCAAGCTTATGAAATCTATTTCTGCAGTTTAGCAGGACTGGGACTACTCGGCGCCTTTGCTGCATGGATGTTGGTTCAAAAAAACACTCAGTCTGCATTAATCGAATAGATTTTTGCAAAAAGCCAACCCAGCACAGCCCCGATAGCGAGACCGCAAATATTGGCTGCCAGATCAAGCCACTCTCCATAGCGATTAACAAACGGTTGTATCAACTCTATACCCCCGCTCCAGAGGGCAAACACAAGCATCAATGCAAATTTGAACTTTTGCTCGGATATAAAAGCCGGAAACATCAATGCGCCATACGCCACTAAATGATGGGCCTTATCTGATCCAGGAACCTCGGGGAGACTCGGCAAAGGGGTAAGTGAAAGCAGGGTAATGACTGACAAAATAAAGGCAGTTAACCAATGCCAATATCGGCTCAATAGTAAAATTGCTACTTTCATACTAGGTATGGGGCACCAACGAGCCGGAGGCGACGCAAGTCACTGACGCCACCTTCAATGCAAAACGATGTCTTTCGAGCTTAAAGCTTAGGCTCAATCAATTTCTCCAATTTAACTTGGTCAACCGCAAAAGCGCGAATGCCTTGAGCTAGCTTCTCGGTAGCCATGGCATCTTCATTTTGCATCCATCTAAACGTCTTCTCATCCAAACTTAATTTTGCTTGTGCTTCGCCGGTGTTATCTACAGATAATTGACAGGTCAACGCTCTGTTGTCGTTTCGCAATTCTTCCAAATAGTTAGGGCCTATCGTCAAATAATCACAACCTGCCAAAGCCTCAATTTCACCTGTGTTGCGGAAACTAGCTCCCATCACGATGGTGTTGTAGCCGTGTTGTTTGTAATAATTGTAGATCTTGGTTACCGATACCACGCCAGGATCTTCCAATGGCGCATAGCTTTCTTGTCCGCCATTCGCTTTATACCAATCTAAAATACGGCCGACGAAAGGAGAGATCAAAAACACACCGGCTTCGGCACACGCCACGGCCTGAGCAAAGCTAAAAAGTAGAGTCAAATTACAATTAATCCCTTCTTTTTCTAGTTGTTCAGCGGCTTTAATACCCTCCCAGGTTGACGCAATTTTGATCAGAATTCGATTCTTCTCGATACCGCGGTCTTTATATAAGCCGATCAATTTTCTGGCTTTTTCAACCGTTGCTTGCGTATCGAATGACAACCTAGCATCTACCTCAGTAGATACTCGGCCTGGTATAATTTTCAGAATCTCGCAACCAATGTCCACGCCAAAGTTGTCGACAGCATCGGTCAAATCGCCGTTAGAGTTGGCAACCGCTCGATCAATAATTTCACTGTACTGAGCATCTTGAGCGACTTTTAATAGGAGGCTAGGGTTGGTTGTAGCGTCTTGAGGCTTATATTCTGCTATAGCTGGAAGCTCGCCAGTATCAGCGACCACTACGGTCATTTCTCGTAACTGTTGTAGTTTATTCATAATCTTGAATTATTGATCAATTAAAATATCTTCTTGAGTGGCCGAAGCCTTTTCTGTGGTTATCGCCTTCACTGTTTGAAACCCTTTAGGTAATTTTCGACCGCGCTTACCGCGTTCGCCCATATAAGTTTCAAGGTCTTGGCCTTTTAAGCGCAAGTAACGTTTACCAGAGTGGACCAAAACATGTTGACCTTTCTTAAATGTGGTGGCACCAAGTACATACTCGTCTCGCTCTTTTAGCAACTTAGCTGGCACATTGATAAGTTTAACCCCTTTGCCTTTGGCCAATTCGGGTAATTCA
Source organism: Gammaproteobacteria bacterium (assembly GCA_022447525.1). Taxonomy (GTDB): domain Bacteria; phylum Pseudomonadota; class Gammaproteobacteria; order Arenicellales; family Arenicellaceae; genus Arenicella. Next base: position 40,397 of record JAKVBA010000002.1, on the reverse strand, counting down.
GTTACCGGATATATCGTTAGGTAGCCAGCCGTAGTGACCACAGCCAAGAAGTCGGTTTCCATATCATTGACCTTCAACGGCATTAAAGGGTCGGCCCCCTTTGGCACTGACAGCGTCGCTTTACCTTTCTTATTTTTGGTCACCATATCGTCGATGGTGCATATGAAGCCGTAGCCAGCATCGCTTGCCATCACGTATTTTTCGTCACCTTTACCCATTATCACTGCTTTAAACGTGGCTCCCATCGGTGGTGTCAAATTACTGGTTAGAGGCTCACCTTGGCCGCGAGCCGATGGCAATTTGTGTGCGGGCAAGGCATAGGTTCTACCGGTCGAATCTAAACTTATGAGAGGTTGATTTGATTTACCTCTGGCCGACGACTGGTAACCATCTCCGGACTTGTAATTAAGCTCGCGAGGATTGATCTCATGTCCTTTAGCCGCTCTAATCCAACCTTGTTGTGACATTATCGCCGTAATTGATTCGCTCGGCACCAAGTCGCTAGCATCGATGGCCTTAGCAGCGTCACGCTCTACCAATGGTGAGCGCCGAGCATCTCCAAATTCTTCGGCATCATCTTTCAGTTCGCGCTTTACCAAAGTTTTCAATCTAGCATCTGAACTTAACAACAACTCCAGTTTTTCGCGCTCTTTTTCTAGCTCTTCTTGCTCACCGCGAATCTTCATCTCTTCGAGCTTAGCCAAATGACGAAGTTTAAGTTCTAAAATAGCCTCGGCTTGGGTCTCCGAGAGGTCAAAGCGCTCCATCAATACCGGCTTCGGTTTATCGTTATTGCGAATGATTTCAATTACTTCATCGATATTCAAAAATGCCGTCAGATAGCCTTCCAATATATGTAAACGATCAACGACTTTATCGTACCTATATTGCAAACGACGACGCACCGTTTCAACACGAAATTTGAGCCATTCTTTGAGTACTTCACGAAGACTGAACACGTGAGGTCGGCCGTCTAGTCCGATCATATTCATATTCACGCGGTAACTCTTTTCGAGATCGGTAGTGGCAAACAGATGACCCATCAGAGAGTCGATATCGACTCGGTTTGATCTAGGCACCACCACTAATCTTACCGGGTTCTCCTGATCTGACTCGTCGCGCAAGTCGCTCACCATTGGTAATTTTTTAGCCTGCATTTGTGCTGCTATCTGTTCAAGCACTTTGGAACCTGAGGCTTGATACGGCAAAGCATGGATAACGATATTGCCATCTTCCTTTGCAAATATTGCTCTCTGTTTTACTGAGCCGTTGCCAGTATTGTACATGTCCAAGATCTGTGACTTTGGTGTAATTATTTCAGCCTCGGTTGCAAAGTCTGGTGCTTTTATATGCTCGCAAAGGTCTTCTACAGTAGCTTTTGGATTTTCTAATAGATGAATACAAGCATCGACTACTTCACGAACATTATGAGATGGTATGTCAGTTGCCATGCCAACTGCGATGCCAGAACCACCGTTCAATAGTATGTTCGGCAATCTGGCTGGCAAACTTTTTGGCTCCTTAATTGTGCCATCAAAGTTGGGCTGCCAATCGCTGGTACCCTGCCCTAATTCTGAGAGAAGGCTTTGTGCATATGGAGCCAATCGTGATTCTGTGTAACGCATCGCCGCAAACGACTTCGGATCGTCGGTAGAACCCCAGTTGCCCTGACCATCAACTAGCGGATAGCGATAGCTGAACGGCTGAGCCATGAGCACCATTGCTTCATAGCAAGCGCTATCGCCATGAGGATGAAATTTACCCAGCACATCACCGACCGTTCTGGCTGACTTTTTGTATTTTGCTGCGTTATGTAAGCCCAACTCTGACATTGCGTAAACAATTCTTCGCTGCACCGGTTTTAGACCGTCACCAACAAATGGCAGTGCTCGATCTAAAATTACGTACATCGAGTAATTTAGGTACGCTTGCTCAGCAAACTGAGCAAGAGATTGTTGCTCTACGAGTGAATTCATCCGAAATTATTTTGTGATTTTTTAAAGGCCACAGACTACTCAAACCAACCGCGATAGACAACGAATTTTTAAGGGAAAATGGGTTTGAATCTATGATTTACTGAGCTCTATTGGCCAATGAGTAATTTGCTCAAAAACAAAACTCAAAAATTGGAATTCTAGGCAAGCGTATCTATTGGATAGATTTTTCTATATTACACGCAATTCAAGCAAGATCCAGACGTCTCAGCTAAAGTCATTGTACTGCAATTTTTTTAGTCAGAATCACGCAGAACCGAACAAATTAGATACAATGCGTGCATGACACCACCATACGAACTTCTGTTTGACCTAGAAACGCTGATTAACTCGGCACAACCCAGCCGTATCCTATTACTTGGCAACGTAGATCCTGCTTTTTTGGATGAGTACGTTTCGCAAAAACAACTGATTAATCAACCCTGCGAAGTGGTTCACTTTGATCTCTCTCAGTTAGATAAAATCTGGGATATTGACGAACGTTTTGACGTTGGCATAGCGCTAAACCTCTTTGAGCACATAGAACAAGCTAAAGGTCATCAAGTATTGTCTAGACTGAGAGATGTCCTTACACCCCAATATTGTCTCGCCCTACCCCTGTCACAGCAAAGTTCAAAATCCTCATGGCAACTTACTGATCTTTTCAGTTTCGCGCTCAGTAAGGTAAACAGTTATGACACAGATGAGGTCAGTCTGACATTGTTTAAATACAATATCGAAGACTACAAACCTACGCCCGATTGGTTAAACGCGGATAATTGGGCGAACCCGCATTTATGGGGCAAATATTGGTGGTAAATCGCTGATATTATCTGGCCAATTTGTTTTTATAAGCCAAGTTGTAATACTTCTGTAAAAATGCGTGTACGTGTCCACGAAACGCATGCTAGTATTCTCGAAAGCGTGTCATTTTTACGCTTGAGTTAAAGATCCACGTACCGCTTCCACGGCGTGGTTTAAGTCTAAGAAAATCAGATAATACTGAAGTTTGGCTCCATGAAAGCTACTGACATCAGCAATCCAGAATACTTTCATAAAGTTGTCGATTGCCAATATGCGTGTCCCGCGCACACACCCGTTCCCGAATATATTCGTCTTATTGGCAAACGTCGATACAGCGATGCTTATATGGTCAACTGGGAATCCAATGTTTTTCCCGGTGTTCTTGGTAGAACATGCGACCGACCCTGTGAACCCGCTTGTAGACGTGGCCGCGTAGATGAAGAGCCGGTTGCAATTTGTCGACTCAAACGTGTGGCAGCCGACCATAAAAATGATGCGGATGTGGCTTCGAGACTACCAGCGATCCCAACCGCAAAAAACGGTAAAAGAATTGCACTTATTGGTGCCGGACCAGCATCGTTGACAGTAGCGCGGGATTTAATGCCACTTGGTTATGAAATTGATCTTTACGACGAAAACGCCAAAGGTGGCGGCTTCATGCGTAGTCAAATTCCTTCCTTCAGGTTGCCCGAAGAAGTATTAGATCAAGAAGTGGACTACGTACTGGACATGGGTGTTTCACAAATATTCAACACCCGAGTTGACAGCCTAAAAGGTATATTGGATCAAGGTTACGATGCGGTGTTTGTTGGCACGGGCGCACCAAAAGGCAAGGACCTCAGAATCGCCGGGCGCGAAGAAGCCGATGCCAACATCCACATCGGAATTAATTGGCTTGAGAGCGTTGCCTTTGAGCACACCAAAGAAATTGGCAAAAAAGTCGTTATTGTCGGTGGTGGTAACACCGCCATGGATTGTTGTCGAACCGCTAAACGGATCGGTGGCGACGAAGTAGCCGTTACTGTTCGCTCTACTTACGAGGCCATGAAAGCGTCTCCGTGGGAAAAAGAGGATACATTGAATGAAGGCATTCCGATCCTCGCCAATCATAGTCCTAAAGAATTTTTAGTCGAAGGTGGCAAACTAGTTGGCATGACATTTAGCGTTGTAGAGTCGACCTACGACGAAAATGGCAAACGTACGATCACGGAAACGGGCGAAATCGTCACGATAGAATGTACCGATGCCATCATGGCTATTGGTCAAGACAATGCTTTTCCTTGGATCGAAAAAGACATTGGCATCGAATTTGGCGAATGGGAAATGCCGATTGTGGACAAAACCAGTTTTCAATCGACCAACCAGAGAGTGTTCTTTGGCGGTGATGCCGCCTTCGGTCCAGAAAACATTATTACTGCAGTTGCCCATGGTCATCAGGCGGCAATTTCAATCGATCTTTACCTTAACGGCAAGTCGGTTAAAGAAGAACGCCCGGAACCTGGCACCAACTTGGTTAGTACCAAGATGGGTATACATCAGTGGGCCTATGACAGCGCAGTCATCGATGATGATCGTCAAGCTTCAGCTCATTTACCGGTTGAGCAAGCACTCGCTAGTCGCAAGATCGAATCCGAAATCGGTTTTTCACCTGAAGTGGCGTTCACCGAGGCCGAAAGATGTTTAAACTGCGACGTACAAACGGTCTTCGTTGAAGAAAAATGTATTGAGTGCGACGCCTGTACGGATATATGCCCGACAAACTGCATCACATTCACACATAACGACGGCACACCATTGCGTGATCGTTTAACGGCGCCGAGTCTAAATTTGGAAACCGATTTGTACGTTTCTGAAGATCTAGCCACTGGGCGCGCAATGATCAAAGACGAAGACGTGTGTCTGCACTGCGGATTATGCGCTGAGCGCTGCCCGACTTCGGCATGGGACATGCAGAAATACCTATATACCGTCACAAAAGCTGGGGATCAGCCAGCACCTATTTTGATTGAACAAACTTCAGGCAAAAAATCGTCGGAGGCTGCAGCATGAGCCCAATCAGTACGCCACCGCTGATGAATAAAAAAGTCAACGACTTTGTCGTTAAGTTTGCCAACGTTAATGGATCCGGTTCTGCCAGTGCGAATAGCATGTTCGCGAAAGCGATATTCAGAATGGGCATCCCGGTTAGTCCGAGAAATATTTTTCCATCTAATATTCAGGGCGCGCCTACTTGGTATGAAGTGCGCATCTGCGAACAGGGGTATCTTGGCCGTCGTGCGGGCAAGGTCGAACTGATGGTATCTGTTAATCCACAGAGCATGGCCGATGATGTCAATGAAGTTTGTGAAGGCGGTTATTTTTTCTATGACAACACCTACCCACTGGATTTCAAACTGATCCGCGATGACATTAACTACATCGGTTTGCCATTAACGCAAATCGTAAATGCCACGTTTAACGATCCGCGTAGACGTCAGCTATTTAAAAACATCATTTACGTAGGTTCACTCTCCTACCTAATTGGTATCGAGTTCTCAGCTTTAGAAAGCATCGTAGCTGATACGTTTAAAGCCAAACCAAAGCTGATAGAGCCAAACGTTTCTGCACTGCAACTTGGCTTTGATGAAGCCAAGAAAGCATTTAACGAACCGCTTCCAATTCAGCTTGAACGCCGCAATAAAAACGACGGTAAAATCATGCTAGAAGGCAATGCTGCATGCGGCCTTGGTGCGGTGTACGGAGGTGCAACTGTATGTGCTTGGTACCCAATTACGCCGTCAACCTCTGTCGCCGAAGGTTTCGAAAAGTACGCCAATAAACTTCGTAAAGACCCAGAGACTGGTAAAAACAATTTCGCCATTATTCAAGCTGAAGACGAGCTATCTGCTATTGGGATGGTGATTGGTTCAAATTGGAACGGAGCCCGCTCTTTCACCGCCACCAGCGGACCAGGTGTTTCATTGATGCAGGAATTTTTGGGCTTAGCCTATTTCGCGGAAGTTCCTGCTGTATTAATCGATGTACAACGTGCAGGTCCATCAACGGGGATGCCGACCAGAACACAGCAGTCAGACTTATTGATATCAGCCTACGCCTCTCACGGTGACACAAAGCAAGTTTGTCTGTTTCCTGCCACACCAAAAGAGTGTTTTGAACTAACTGCTGACGCATTTGATATCGCCGAAAGACTACAAACACCGGTGATTATGCTTACCGATTTAGACTTGGGTATGAACGAGCACATTTGCGACGACCTCGAGTGGGACGACAGTCGAGAATTTGATCGTGGTAAAGTTCTAAGTGCTGAAGACCTAGATAATATGGATCGTTTTGGCCGATATCTTGATATTGATGGCGATGGGATTCCAAATCGTACGATTCCAGGTACACACGCTGAAAAAGGCGCGTTCTTCACGAGGGGCACGTCTCGAGACGAGTATGCAATCTATACTGAAAAAGGCGAGGCGTACCAACGCAATATGGAACGATTACTGGTGAAATGGAAAACAGCCCCAGAGTATCTACCAAAGCCCGAAATAACGAATCGCGCTGCTAGTAGTAGCAGTAGCGGTAATGGCATAGGGGTCATTCACTATGGCACGAGCATGGCAGCAACTCATGAGGCTCTAGACCAGATGAGTGCTGACGGCGTGGCGGTCAATGACCTTCGAGTGTTGGCTTTCCCTTTTAGTGATGAAGTCAAGGCATTCATTGATCAACACGACCAAATTTTTGTGGTGGAGCAAAATCGTGATGCACAAATGAAAACACTTCTAGTAAATGAACTTGAAGTGGCCCCGAGAGACCTTCAATCGGTACTTGAGTTTAATGGTGATCCGATCAGCGCCACTCAAATCAGAGAAGGCATTGAGAACAATTTAAAAACTGACAGCGTTGTTAAATCAGCCTAGAGAATTAGCGCTGGAGAAATATCATGAGCTTTATCAAACCAAGTTTTCGCCACCCTAGTGCGCCAACCAATGCACTGGGCTTGACTACTCAGGCCTACGAAGGTGGAATTTCTACTCTTTGTGCTGGCTGTGGCCATGACTCAATCAGCGCCTCGATTATGCAGGCGGTTTGGGCATTAAACATTCCACCGCATAGAGTCGCTAAAATGTCAGGGATTGGCTGTTCATCAAAATCACCCAACTACTTCTTGAATAAGGCCCACGGGTTTAATTCGGTACACGGCCGTATGCCCTCCGTGACCACAGGAGCAAATGTGGCAAACCGTGACTTATTGTATATAGGTGTCTCTGGAGATGGCGACACGGCTTCAATAGGTATGGGACAATTTGCACATGTTATTCGTCGCAATCTAAACATGACCTACATCGTGGAGAACAATGGTTGTTATGGCCTAACGAAAGGTCAAGACTCAGCTACCGCCGACGAGGGGCATAAATCCAAGAAAGGAAAAATAAATCCGTTTGAATCGATTGACTTAGTCGCTTTGGCACTTGAACTGGGAGCAACATTTGTAGCAAGAAGTTTCTCTGGCGACAAAGATCAATTGGTGCCACTGCTCCAAGCTGCTATGTCCCATAAAGGCTTTGCATTACTTGATGTGGTCTCACCGTGCGTGACCTTTAATAATCATCCTGGTTCTACCAAGAGCTATGACTACACTCGTGAACACGTGCAAGCGGGTTCTGTGGTTGATTTCGTTCCCATGGAGCAGGAAATCACTTTAGATCAAATCAAGGGATCAACCCAAGAAGTAGCACTACATAATGGTGACTCAGTACGCCTAAGTAAACTAAACGACAATTACGACCCAACGGACAGGGTCAATGCAATCAAAGTTCTGCACAAACACAAATCGGAGGACAAACTGTTAACTGGCTTGATTTACTTGGAACCAGAATCCGATAACTTTCACGACATCTTAAACCTACCTGAGACGCCGCTGAGTCAGTTAAGAGAAAATACTCTCTGCCCTGGTTCTGCCGCATTAAGTGCCATCAACACCGGCTTAAAATGACTTCCAAATTAGTTGGTTACAGGTTTTTCATCCCGTATTTCGCCTCAAGGGCGAAAGCCTAGTGTAGGAGCAAATTCTCTTACGATTTTGCTTGCGCTGAAAGGTCCGGCGCGGTATCCGAAGGCGCCCATCAAAGGCTAAAAACCGGCTCATTGCTATGATCTAACGACAGCCAACTGTCTACTTGGCGTACTAAACCTGCAGTATTCCTCATGAGGGTTTTGAGATTCAATGTTTCAAGTGTTATGTAAGTAAAGGCAGTAACGTTTGTTTCAGGCGTACTACAAACCCCTATTGATGCATTGGCAGTGACCGTAAGATTTTGCTCTATACTTCGCCAATAAGTTTCAAACAAAAGCCAGCAGATCAACACTCACTTTGAAGCCACGCTTAGGCAAGTTGTCCTCGATGCAGTTTTTTGTCTTTGCGGATAAAGTATTTATGCCTAACTATGCAATCGAACCGTATTCTCACTACCGCATGATTTATAATCGCGCAGAAAGCCCTATTTCGACATAAGAAGTGCCTACTAATTATAACGACTTTGGGTATCCTTCATGAAAATCCAACACCAATCTCAGCCATCTACTGCCTTATGGCGAATTATTCTTGGTCGCGGGGTAATGCTCGAACGATGGTTCAGACCTAGGAACGAAGTTTGCGGAGCCTGTATCCGGGAAGCAAACTAGGGGAAACCAAATATAAGTCATTAGCAATTTGGATAAGTTCTCTGGCACCAAAGAAATAAAGAGCTCGACTATTGGCTATAGATGGGTGAAAAAATACAAATATTCTCTTAACCTATGGGAATGAGCCTGATTACATCGCTGTATGTCCACAAAGTTCTGAGCCACACAAGTATAGGAGTGGAAACGGATGACTTGTTGTTTAAGTTGGGAATGAAACCTAATAGTCCTATAGATCCAAAGCTTATGGTGGCTTCCCATAAGTTTTATGATTTTTTTGCGACTTTGGTATCACGCGATCCTGATGGAGTTTCTCTGCCTCTAAGAATTGGTGCGACAATGAGAAGCAACGAATACGGTGCATTTGGATTAGCCTGGAAGTCAGCTCCAACTTTGCGCGATTCCTATCACAGAGCCGCAAGGTATGGGCGCATATTGGGAACCGCCGAGACCTACAGTTTACAAAAAAGTGAAGTTGGTTGGTTTTTCAACCTTGAAAAAGCAGGTGACGGTAGCCTGGGTATGTCGCTGTCGAACGAAGCCAGCATGTCCGCCGTTAACATGATTAGCAAAGAAGTCAGCACCTCTAATTTCATACCCTTAGCTGTGTTTTTTAAACATCACTCACGAGGTGAAGTCTCAGTTTTCGAGTCACATTTCGGCTGTCCAGTTTATTTTGATTCAGGCCGAGATGCGCTTCTCGTGAGTGAAGAACACTTAGCTGCGACAAACGCTTTAGGAGACAAAACCATTGCCCAGTTTTTTGATGCCCATCTAGAGAATGAACTCGCTGCCGTAAGTAACGATGAAGCATTAGAAAAGATGGTGCGTGCAACCGTCGCTAACTCCTTGAGTGATGGTGTCCCGACACTCTCCTTCATCGCTTCACAATTGGGTCTGGGTAGTCGAACCTTACAAAGAAGATTGACTGAGAGTGGACACTCATTTCAGCGCGTCGTGGATATGGCTCGAAAAGATCTGGCCAAGAGACTACTTCGCGAAACAGACTACACGCTCTCAGAAATAGCTTTTTTAACAGGATTCTCTGAACAAAGTGGTTTTAACCGGGCCTTTAAACGTTGGGCTGGACAAACACCACGATCTTATAGATTAAGCTCAAATACTTCTAAAACATTTATTTTGACGTAATCTGTCAAAAATCTGTCATCCGCAGACAAGAAACGTTCGTGGGCTAGCGAATAGAATTTGTCTTGTTATCTAACTATAGGAACAAGCCAATGAAACCAGCAAGCAAAGCAAACGATCTAATATTAGTCTTAGGAGGCACCGGCAAGACCGGGCGTCGAGTAGCAAAGCGCCTAAAGGACAAAGGACATCCTGTAAGAATTGGTTCCAGATCTTCAACTCCAGAATTTGATTGGGACAACGAACAAAGCTGGGTCTCTGCATTAACAAATGTAAAATCGGTATACATTACATATTCTCCCGATCTTGCTATGCCGGGAGCGCCTGACGCGATTCAGGCATTTATCAACCTGACTAAGATGCATGGGGTAAAGCGTTTAGTCCTCTTATCTGGTAGAGGAGAAGCAGAAGCTCAAAAGTGCGAGCGTATAGTTCAGAACTCAGGACTCGAATGGACGATCGTAAGGTCAAGCTGGTTCAATCAAAATTTCTCCGAGGGCGCTTTCGTCAATATGGTTCTCGATGGAGCTATAACATTGCCCTCAAGCAATCAATTGGAACCATTTGTCGACGTCAATGATATCGCCGATGTGGTGGTCGCGGCGCTTTGCGAGGATACTCACAAAGGGCAGATCTATGAAGTTACTGGCCCTAGACTAATGACTATTGCTGATATTTGTCATGATTTATCATTGGCAACTGGGCGAGACATTAGCTATGTCGATGTTCCACATAGAATTTTCATCTCTCAAGTTGAGGAGTCTGGCGCGCCCAAAGACGTAGTTTGGATGCTTGATTATCTGTTCTCAACCGTATTAGATGGCAGAAATGCCTCTCTCTGTGATGGTGTACATCGTGCACTTGGTCGTCAACCAAAAGACTTTTCGGATTTTGCGAAGGAAGTTGCAGGCACTGGAGTTTGGGAGGCAACGTCATGAGCTTGGCATTCACCAACTTTTTATTCATATTCAACGCTTCAAGCTGGCGGCGGGTGGTCTTCCAAATCATAGGGTGAGCTGATGATCAGCTAGTTTCTCCTTAACACACCATTGAACTGTTCGCTAATATCCACATACGCTGCTTTAGTAACGGATACCCATGACTTGTCTATTTGCGTTTTTTGCGCAGCAAGATTCTTCCATTGAGATTTAATCACGACATCTTTGATGTCTTTGCGGAGATGTTTTGAGTTTAAAGAGACAATCGCGTTGCTTAGATTGCTCTACCACTAATCTAAAATTGCAATATACAGTTGGGGGCTCGTGACCACATCGTTGGACCAATTGTCCCTCATTCAATTCTACAAACTAAAATCAGGAATCAAAATTATGATCTATCACTGGGCTCTGTACTTTTGCCTATTTTTGGCCCTATGGTCCGCATTAATTGCCGGTGTTTTTTCTGCTTTTTCCGAATTTGTAATGGCGGCTCTTTCGCAAACAACACCCGCTGGCGCAATAGAATCCATGCAACAGATTAACCGAAAGGTAATCAAAACCCAATTTGTCGTAGGTATCGTTGCGATTGCAGCATTTTCTATTCTATTTCTTATGTATAGCATCAAAGCCTTTGACGGTACTGCAGTTAAAACCATCGCTCTGGCCTGCCTTGTATATATCCCATCAGTCTTTTTAATGACTGTGTTTGGCAATGTGCCTATGAACAATAAGTTGCAACAATACGACCATACTACCCAAGAAGCACAGACGTATTGGACCTACTATGTGAAGAGTTGGACTCGATTTAACCATGTGCGTTCTATTGGAAGTATCCTCACAGCAGGCTTATATGTTGTCGCTGCAATTACTCTTATCACCAGTGGTCAAGTCTAATCACGAAAATTCAACAAAATAATTTTGCTGTAGTAGTGCCAACAAGCGTTGTTGTATTCGCAATAAGCTCATTCAAAGTTGGTGAGAAGCTTTTCTGTTGCATCGCTTTATGAATATGTAGTGAACCCAGATTTAGATAACTTGTTCATCCAAAGTAAGGAAAATTGATTCAAAAAGCTTTATTGCCATCTCGATCTGTAAAGTTGACTATCCTTACACTCAACACTTGACCAACACGCGTCTGTTAGCGTTTACTGAAATCTAACGCTGCATCGTTAGGAGTGTCCAAGTTTTATCGTCAGTAATACCCTTGCAGAGTAGTGATAACAGTTCGAATCAAAGGCTCTATCTCTATTTGACCTTTGGTGGTTAATGTCTAGCTGGGCTTTATTTTATGAAAAAGATCAAATTATATGGATACGCGAACAGCCCGTTTGTTCGTAAATCGACATGTTTCCTGTACTACAAAGGAGTTGACTTCACCCATGTCCCCGTTGATCCAATAAATCCAAAAAAAACCATTGGATTTACAGACAGCAATCAAGTGCCAGTGTTGCAAATTGGTGACGAATGGCGACATGAGTCCTCCGAGCACGCGTACTGGTTAGATCAAGAATTTCCAAACAAACCTCTTTGTCCAGCAGAGGCGGCACAATCGATCCGAAAAATCGATGATTGGGTTAGCAATACATTTTTACTCAATATTTTCCGGCCAGCCGTTGACGGTAAAATCAACTTTCAGTATCTACGCCGGTCATGGCGCCTGGCAACACTTATGAACACAAACTCGCCGGTACCAATTCCTCTGAGGATAGTCTGGCCGCTTTTATTAAGGCGTGCGCCTTTTATACAGAACATGGCTACTAGTATGGATCTGTCTGAGCGCATCGAAGATATGAATCTTCGTATATTGAACGAGCTAAAATCGCATATTGGCCCTGGTCCGTTTATTGGTGGTTTGCAATCGCCAAGTATGCTCGATCTGGCTGTATATCCAAACATAGTTTGGAGCTACATGTTTGGTGTTTCTACAGACAAATCCATCATATTAGATCCTACCGTCAACGCATGGCTGAGAAGAGTAGCTAAATACTTGCCTGAAAATCCAAGTTTGACACCAGACTCCATGATCGTTAACCCGATTAGAGAAATATTGAATTAGCAACGATTTATCGCAAAGTCTATTGTTTTGTTCATAGGCAGTGGCGGCCTAGAAAATTTGAGCCACTGATCAAGATTTTCAAAACAAGACTCAGCTATCCCAAATACAACTCAAGAGAATGGTTAACCACTTACCTGAGATTTATCTTTAGTAGGGTTCAGCACTTCATCTGTATGCTCTCCAAGCGTTGGTGGTGGCGTTTGATACTGGATTGGCGTCCGAGAAAAATTTATTGGGTTAGCAACCAAGTCAATCCTCCCTGCCTCAGCATGTGTCATTTGCAAAGTCATTTTCCGATGCTTAATTTGGGGATCTTCGAAAACCTCTTGCATATTATTGACCGGAGCATAAGGAACCTGATGAGATTCGAGTACTTCAAACCACTGCGCTGCGGTTTTATCCAACATAATGCGAGAAATCATGGCTATTAGCTCATCTCGATTGCTTACTCTATCTTGATTGGTCTTAAAGCTGGCTTGATCAGCAAGTTCAGGTTTACCCAGCGCTGAACAAAAACGCTTAAATTGACTGTCATTACCAACGGCAACAATGCACTCACCTTTTTTGGTAACGAAGCTTTGGTACGGAACAATATTCGGGTGTGCGTTTCCCATTGTTTGGGGAACAATCCCACCGATTAAATAGTTAGTCGCTTGATTAGCCATGGAAGCGACCGCCACGTCGTAAAGAGCTAAATCGATGTGCTGACCCAAACCGGATGATTTACGCTCATGCAGTGCCGACAAAATCGCAACACTCGCGTACAAACCAGTCAAAACATCCGTCACGGCCACCCCTACTTTGGTGGATGTACCACCTTTTTCGCCCGTGACGCTCATCAAGCCGCTCATTCCCTGAATCATAAAATCATAACCAGGTCTGTCTGCACTTGGCCCAGTCTGACCAAACCCGGTAATCGAACAGTAAACTAATTTCGGGTTAATTTTAGACAGTGACGAGTAATCAAGATTGTATTTTTTCAGTTGGCCAACAGTGAAGTTTTCGATAAGTACATCACAACTTGACGCTAACCGTTTTATATCATCCTGTCCTTGTTCAGATTTAAAATCGATGCAGACTGAGCGCTTACCGCGATTAGCACACATGAAATAAGCGCTATCATTTAGGAGACGCCCATGCTCATCTTGGGCAAAAGGCGGACCCCACTTGCGAGTATCATCGCCGACGTCGGGTTGCTCTACTTTTATGACATCAGCCCCCATGTCAGCTAATGTTTGCGCCGCCCAAGGCCCGGCCAGCACTCTAGACAGATCTAATACTTTCACATCCGATAATACGCCCTGGCTCATCGTTTCATACCTAGTTTCGCGGGGTTCGATAAAAACTCCCATTCATTGTAAACGACCTAGGGCCTGAAAGCGCGCATTGCTATCGTTACTACTTTTATCAAAGGAACAGCCATTTATATCAATCCGTGCCAAGCCCTAATGGCTTTGAGTGTCTTACAAAGCAAATCTGGAATGAATCAGGGCTTACCAAACTTGATCTTATCAGCAGTTAATTCCTAATTGCGCCTATAATGACTCCAATCAAATTTGTTGCCAAAAACATGACACAGCAAAACTCCGATGTAGGTGGAGGTATTAAGAAAATTCTTTATGCCTTGAGAACACTCCGCTCGATTGGACTTCAATCAAGCTCAAAAGCCCTGATGGCAAATAATACATGTAAAGCGTGTGGGCTTGGAATGGGCGGCCAACAAGGTGGAATGAAAGACGAGCAAGGCACATTTCCGTCGGTCTGCAACAAGAGTGTGCAAGCCCAATCCACCGACATTCAAGCCCCCATCCCTAAAGAAATATTTTCCTATACGCTCAATGATTTCAAAGCACTTAATCCAAGGGAACTTGAGCAGATTGGACGTCTGGGCAACCCGATCTATAAAGACAAAGGCAAAGACAAGTTCAATATAGTCACATGGGAATGGGCGTTAGAAAAAGTTGCTCAACAGCTTAGCAAGCATGCCCCCAACAGGAGCTTCTTTTACAGCTCGGGGCGCTCTTCAAATGAGGCAGGATTTGTTTTACAACTTTTCGCGCGCCTTTATGGCACGAACAATATTAATAACTGCAGCTATTATTGTCATCAGGCTACTGGAGTTGGTCTAAGCGAGAGCATAGGTAGCGGCACGGCTACCGTCGAACTGGCTGATCTTGATAAATGCGATACGATCTTTCTGATTGGAGCAAATCCAGCGTCAAATCATCCGCGGCTGATATATAAGCTAAAAGCCTGTCGCGAACGAGGCGGCAATGTCGTTGTTATCAATCCAGCAAAAGAAGCAGGCTTGGTAAAATTCGCTACTCCCAAAAGTGCGAGATCACTACTAACTGGTGGCTCAGAAATTGCCTCACACTATGTTCAACCCAACATAGGCTCTGACCATTTTCTTCTATCAGGAATTGCTAAAGCACTCATCGAAAATGATCAACTCGATATCGAATTTATTGAAACTATTACGGAAGGCTTTACCGCATATTCCGACTCAATTCGAGACATCGATTGGTCTGTGATTGAAAAAACAAGTGGTATAGATAAAGACACCATAACTAACATAGCATCTTTGTACGCCCAGTCTTCCAATGTGATTTTTGCTTGGGGTATGGGTATCACCCATCACAAGCATGGCGTTAGTAATGTGCAAGCGATTGCTAATCTAGCTCTATTGAGAGCGCATATTGGCAAACAGGGGGCTGGTCTTTTGCCACTCAGAGGTCACAGCAATGTCCAAGGCATCGGCACCGTTGGAGTTAAACCAGTATTACCCCAAACCGTTTTGGAATCGCTGCGGGACCAATACAATATAGACCTTTTCTCGCACAACGACGAACCAGGTTTAGACACCTTGGCTTGCATAGAGTCGGCTCATGCCGGCAACATTGACAACGCTTTTATCATGGGTGGCAACCTTTACCAGGCAACACCAAACTCGAGATGGGCGAGTGAGGCGCTAGACCGGATTGGCTTCAAATGCTTTTTAACCACAACTCTTAATTACGGTCACCTTTTTGGGAATGATAACAGTGAGAGCTTGATACTCCCCATCTGCGCAAGAGATGAAGAGCCTGAACCGACTACGCAAGAATCAATGTTCAACTTTGTCCGATTAAGTGATGGAGGCATTCAGCGTGTGGCCGACGCTCGCTCTGAAGTACATGTGTTGTCGGACATTGCATCCAGAACGTTAGACATAACACCGTTGGATTTCGGCCAATTTAAATCTTTCGACACAGTCAGAGAAACGATTGCGAACGTCATTCCAGGCATGGGCGAGTTGCAAGATATAGCGCATTCTAAGCAGGAATTTCATATTCCAAATCGAATTTTGCATGATTTACAGATACCATCCAACAGAGGTAAATTTATCGCCATCGACCTAGAGCCACCGGCTGCAACAGAAGAGTACCCTTTCACCCTAGCCAGTGTTCGTAGCGAAGGTCAGTTTAATTCAATTATTTATGAGGAAACCGACAGCTACCGCAATAACGCTCATCGCTGGAGTGTATTTCTCTGTCAGAGAGATATTAAAAAATTAGGTATGTGTGCTGGTGATACAGTGACTCTTAGGTCTGAGGTGGGAATCATGGAAAACGTCACCATTCAAGCTTTCGACTTACCACCGGGAAATGCAATGGCCTATTATCCTGAGGCCAATTGTTTGATTGGTCTAGAGCGTGATCCTCAAAGTAAAACCCCGGCGTTTAAGTCCGTAAAGGTATCGATTTCATGAAGATCAAAGCCACATTATTCGAACGTAAAATGACCTAAACAGAACTGAAAATACGCGAACTCTTAGATGCTAAATACTAAAAAAGGAAGTATACCTTTAATAAAAATTGCCATAATTATCAGTGCCACCTGCGCAATATACGCGAGCTATTTAAGCAATCCTCATTTTTATTACCTGCTAAAACCTCTGACGACTGTTTTGATACTCAGTCAGTTTTTTACGGGTCGTCTGCCCTTCTCTGAGGATATAAAAAAACAACGTCATCGAATCATTGCTGGATTAGTATTCTGCCTTATTGGTGATATTTTTTTATTAGACTATACCTTCTTCGCTTACGGCCTGGGTGCCTTTTTAATCGCGCATATAATCTTCGCGTTTGTGTTCAGCAAACTTGCTGGTACAAAACAATATTGGCTGGCTTTGATAAGCTTAGGCGCAATTTCTCTAGTCTACTACTGGGCGATCTTCGACAATCTGGGCAATTTACGACTCCCTGTTGCCGTTTATCTCTGTTGTATCGTTGTGATGGCTTGGCAAAGCTTACGTGTATGTTTTCATCGTCGAGATGCCTGGGGCTTGATGCTCGCCTTTGCTACCATTTGTTTTCTGGTTTCCGACTCAACCATCGCCGCAAATGAATTTATAGCGCCATTTATGGCGTCTAATATAATTATTTTAGGCTTATATTGGATCTCCATTAGCATTATCGCATTGCTATTTTCAAATGGTATCGAGTGAAAAAGGTCGGGTGCTAGCTAGTCGATTTTCAACACTTCTTTGGCAATGCTCATTGCTGATAATGCTGCTGGATAGCCACAATATGCAGCCGAGTGCATTATGATTTCTCTGAGTTCCTCAAGCGTTACGCCGTTAGTAACAGCGCCACGCAAATGCCCTTTTAGTTCCTCATGCGCGCGCATTGCAATCAACATGGACACTGTCATAATGCTTCTGGTTTTTAAATCAAGGCCATCTCTGACCCAAGCCGCGCCCCATGCATGCTCCATTGCCGATTCTTGCAACGGCATATCAAAATCACTCGCTTTTTCTAGAGAGGCGTCAACAAATTCTGAGCCCATTACCTTTCGACGAATTTTCTCGCCCGCTGACATGTTTGATTTAGCCATATTTAGCTCGCCTATCGATTACTACGCAAAGTTGTTGAGTTCAAGTGAGCAATAATATCCTAACGCTTGCGCTTGCTAAAAATCCCAGCGAGAATGATGACTATCTAGCGTATGCATGACATAACAACGCGCACTATTAATTACTCAAGAATAGCTACCACCTAAACGCCATGAGTCACGATAAGCAACAAGAACAATATCAACTGACTGCTAAAATAGAAGAATTAATAGCCGCACAAAAACGACGTAACAAACTTGCCAAAAAACAAAACAAATTAGCTGCGGCCGAGTTAAAGCACAAGCAATATACTTTTGAGCAAACCGAGCGACTTTATTTGATTGAGAAGTCGAGGTTACAGCCAAAGTTCAAACTGAATGTTACTGAATTTCTGCTCTGTGAGCCCGACTATATGAATGATCCAGAGCAAGCTGGGGAAGCAAAATTTCTAACCGATTTAGGTTTCGATATAGACGAGCGAATTCTGCGGTTTCAGATAAGCCTTGTTGAAAAAGAAAACTATCTGCGGCCACGTCTTATTGTCGGTCAAACCAATAATAAGACAGATGACGACTATGCCTTCTCACTGACCGACAAACTCTATTTCCTGCCATTCGACTTGCTAACAATGACACCTAGGAAAACGGCATTTGATTGCTTCTTCGTATATCAAGACCAGACTACTCTACCAGTCGTTCAGCGATATAGGGTTTCTCAAAGACCGGGGTCGTCGTTAATGCGTTGGAATGCCAGTCACGAGGATACCGTGTTCACCATTAGCAAAGACTCGCTCGCAAGTTTAAGCAGTGCGGTCGGCTGTGCTAGCCTATTTGCAGATAGGTTTTAGAAAACTAATCTGATATTGAGAAACTCTGATCAGCCTTTATTAAATCAGAGCTTGGCAAGCACTGTCTTCTTAAATTCTTTTAACTGAGAGGTCAGTTTATCTATTCGTTTACTTGCCCCTAAACTTCGCACGTACTCCTTGAATGGTTTAGCAGGCAGACCAGCGTACATGCCAGGTGAATCTATGTTTTCTGTAACACCACTACGATGTACCAATACGACATTATCAGCCACCTTTAAATGATCGAGCACACCCACTTGTCCAGAGGCCATAACTCGCTTACCGACGTAGGTTGATCCAGCAATACAACCACCAGATGCGAACAGTGTCCCTTCATCGATATGTACATTGTGAGCGACGTGACATAGAGAGTCTAATTTTACGCCCCTCGCTAATATGGTTGGGCCATAAGTACCTCGATCAATATTACTGTTGGCTCCGACTTGAACATCATCATGTAATTCGACCCAACCTGTGTGAGGTATACGGTGATAGTCTCGGTTCTTGTCCTGGGCAAAACCAAAGCCCTCATTACCAATAACCACGCCCGAGTGAATGTTAACGCGATTTCCTAAAATACTGCCGTAACCTATATTTGCCATTGCATTAACGATACAGTTTTTACCAATCTTAACATCATGCTCGATAACAGCATTGGCTCGAATCTGCGATCCAGATCCTATCTCACTGTTAGCACCAATCACAACGTTTGGGCCGACCCGTACACCGGTAGCAAGTTTTGCTGTTTCGTGTATCACAGCTGATGGATGAATCTCACTCCATTCAGAATCACGAGAGTCATACTCTTGATAGGCTTGCTTGAAGAATGCATGGGCGAGCCGAACGTTTTGTACGGTGATAACACAAAAAGGCTCATTGCTAAGCTTTTCGGCAATCTCTTTGCGGGTAACCAGAACACTAGGGCTAATTTTGGGAAGTTGAGCTTCATCATCGACAAACACTAGGCTGCCTGAGTGACAACTTTCAGTGCTATCAATCGATATAAATTCAGCGCCATCTACTAGGCAGGTGTCTTCAATGAGCCCCGAAAATTTTTCGATAAGCTCTGAAACTTGATGTGCCATACATCACCTCGAAAAAGTGTTTGAGTGATTATAGCTCAATCCAGACCATCCTTATTCTTAAAATGCATACGACAAAAATTCTACTATCGACAAAAGGGCCCAGATCCATCGGCCCTTTTATCGATTGCTGCCTTTTCAAATGACCATTTAACTCAACTGTTACTTAGCCAAAGCCTTGTTGTGTTTATCAGCATTCTCCCAGTCTTTTTTGATTTTTTTAGACACTATCAAAAAGCTTATTATCGACGGAATGAACATCAAACCAGTTACTGACAAAGCCAATCGTATTGCTGCGAGCTTGTCAAAGTTAGCTTCAAATACGTCATTCATATACCCCGCAAAAGTAGGGCCTCCGCCAAGCGCAATCATATTCAATATAAAGAAAAATAGAGCCGTAGACATCGCTCTCATATTAATCGGAGCAAGGGTCTGTGCGATTGCAAAACTCGGTCCTAGGTACATTCCCAAAAAAAACAGAAGAAAAGTAGTCCCTGTCAAATGTAGCGGTATGGTTGGAGCCCAAAGTGTGAAAAAACCAATTACAAAAGCAAAGGCAATCGCGATTGCCGGAATCCAACCATAAGCTCTTATATCTTTACCTCCCCAAACGTCAGCTAACTTGGCTCCAATATATGTTCCTGCGGCATAGGTGGTTCCATTAATTACACCCAAAATAATGATAACGGTTTTAAAATTAAATTCTGGGTCCAAGATCACCAGATATTTAGTTTGAAATCCTGAGAAGGCATATGAGACAAAAGATGCGAACGCGATTCCAAAAGCCATAAACCACCAGGACGGAATCTTCAACAACACCTTAAGCGACTCCAGAAACGGCGGCTTAGCGATTTCAGTATCTGCATCGAACTCCATAGCTCCGCGTTTTGGTTCGCGCAAAACCAAACGAACAATGACAGCTAAGGCAATACCAGTGACGCCCAATATAACAAAAATACGACGCCAATTAACTGCGTCGGTATCGGCCCCAATTAAGCTCGCAGTGACAAGATAGGCCGACATAATACCAAGTGGGATACCAATAGAATAAACACCTAGCGCCCCCGCTCGCTCATGTTTGGCATATAAATCTGAAATGATTGAATGCGAAGGTGGGCTACCGCCAGCCTCTCCTATGCCCACACCCATTCGTGCCAGACCGATTTGCAAAAAGTTATTGGCCATTCCCGTCAACGCCGTAAAACCACTCCAAGTCGCCAACGCTATCGCTAAGATGTTTACTCTATTGTAGCGATCAGCCAACCAAGCAATCGGAATCGCCACCGCCGTATAGAAGGTTGCAAATGCCAAACCGATCAGCAAGCCAAGCTGTGTATTAGTGAGTCCAAGATCCTTTTGTATAAATGGAGCCAGTATTCCTAAGATCTGGCGATCGATAAAATTAAACCCATAAACAATCGTCAATAAGACAAGAGCAAAGGCACGGTACCTTTTGTTAACTTCTTGATTCTCTGGCATGTCTCCTCTGTGTGGCTTTGGTTTTTATAATTATTGATACTTGGCCAACCTCTGACAATATAAGCTAGTTTTTAGGCAAGCGTCAATTTGGACTTGTTCAATCCACTATATCCCGAAGAACCCATGCAAGCCTTGACAATTGCTCATACTACACAGTGAACAGTGCGATGACGGTAGTGATTGTAAACTTGGAAAAAAATCACCAATTAATTTTATGGGCGCGTCTAGATAACAAGGAAGAATTCGACCTTATCTGGATAAACAACCTCGGTGTCCATCCTTACGTTAGCCACAAAGATGAAACTAACTCTTAACGAGAGGCAGTACCAACTAAACTTCCTATCCACCCATTTTGCATATTGAGTATTTGCTTGGCCTGCCATTGCACTGCGAAAAAACCTATTTTTTCGGCGGTGTTCCTAAGATTGTTTTGATGCCTTGCGCTATGTCGCTTAACATCGCACTTCGTAGCATAGTTTACTTGAGCAAGCACAGAGCGAAAGAGTGTCGTACTGTTACTGAGCTCTCAACAACGCTGTCGATCATAAGATGGACAACTATGACTCAACACTGATAATCAATTCAGCCACATTACTCTTCCACCTAAAAGGCAATACAAAACAGCGCGGACTTAACTTAAATCGAGTGGTCTCAATCACCCCCTCTATCACCTTGGGAGTAGAGATATGAAAGTCAGCTCCTAAATGTCTTCTGGCATTACCAGCTAAAGTATTAGCAACCTCGCCGATAAGATCGCGTCGCAGCTCTTCATTGAGTTCTTGTTCTCCGAGCAGTAGTAAAATTCGCTTGAGCATCGAACTTCGTGCCGTAATAAACACCTTTCCAGAATGGCGACCGGACACATTGATTATCCCGGTGTAATCAAAACCGACAAGCTCCTTGCTACTCAAAAGATAAGGAGCACTTATTTCTAAATCGTCTGAATGTGATCCCGTGGACTGATTTAAATGAGTGAAGTAGCGTGTCAGTGAATCGACGAACACCTCTATATGGCTCCGATCAATCACTGTTTTACCCTCATGGAGATCACTCGCTCAATCGCATTATCCAATTCTTTCTCAGTGAATGGCTTACATAGAAAGCCGTTCGCGCCTTTGGTTAAGGCTTCTATGGCAGTCGCTTTATCAGCCAAGGCAGAAACCACCAATATTCCAGTCTCAGGCGCAAACTCCAATAGAGCCTCTACGGTTTCGACACCACCCATATTTGGCATCGTTAAATCCATCGTAACTATTTCTGGGTTTTTTTTACGGGCTATCTCAATCGCCTGTACACCGTCATTAGCTCGATAGATTTTTGAGAAACGGTTCAAAAGACAACGTCCGATTTTATTTCTAATGACCAGAGAGTCATCAACTATCATTAATTTCATTGCTCTATCCGACTTTCAGCAGTTTGTCCATAACCGGACTGGGGTTGCCCTTATTTACATATGCGAAATCAACAATAAACTGAGTAAACTCCAGTTTTACGGATCGAATTTTCAACTTCCCTTCCAGCTCATTTACAATCTGCCAAACTAACGGGAGACCGGCTCCCCTACCTGCTAATAGGTCCGACTTTTTACGCGTTGATACCGAGTCTTTGAAAGCATGCTGAACCAAAGCTGTGTGTCCTAATAACTTCGCTTGCGAGGCTTCTATAATATTTTTATCGATCAGATCTTGGCGAATTCTCTCGTAGTCAAAACCTCGTCCATCATCTTCAAACAAGAAACGAAAGTTATTATTTAAGTCATGACTTATTGAAATCGTCATTTGACCCTTATTCGGTTTTCTTAAATTGGCACGAATAGATTTACTCTCGATCCCGTGGGCAATAGAGTTTCGCAGCAATTGAACAGCAAGAGGATATAAACGCTCAGTCAAGTGCTCAGGGATGGGCTTCGAGAAACCACGAAGGTTAAGTGACACCGGAATGTCATATTCATCTGCGAGCTTTTGAGCGTAATCTTCTAAAGTTCTCCACTTACTATTTTCCTTAGACACTTCTGATTTCCCAGGGCGACCCTGTTGTTCGATTGGCCTTTGATATGAGCCCAGTCGCTCTCGAAGTTCAGCTATAGTTTCAAGGGTTGAGTAGCTCTCATCTAATTTGATAGCCAAAGGAAGCAAATCTCGGCCTGATAGGTCTTGTAGCTTAGAATGGTGACGAATATCTTGAATACTATTCTCAAATTCATGGTGCTCTTCAGCAAGACTATGCATGCCCACAGCCGATGCATTACCCTTAAGCTTGTGAGCCTCGCGAGCCACCCGAGTTAAGGTATTTTCAAAGTTGTCTTTAGTAATTTTGGTATTTTTTAGTAACGAGTTTATTCGATCAAAGCCGCCCATACATTCGCGAATAAATTCATCTAAATCACTTGGTGCTACTGGTAAAATTTGAGTCAATAACGCCATTTTTTGATCCAACTTAACCTGTGCCTGATCTTCTTGTGCTGCAAGTAGAATTTCGGCAGTTACGTCTTTAACAGTAACGAGCACACTGCGAGGTTCACCATTACTCTGATCCAAGCGAGCAAATGAAAAATCTAAGAATCTGCGCTCACTCTCGCCTGAGGGTTTAGTAATAGATGCCTCAACATGCTTTAGCGGGTTGATATCACTTATCAGCACTGGATCCACATGGTCTTTGAAATATAGATTGATAAAATTCATTGCAGTCGCCACCGTGCTTTTTGGAAAGTAGTCTCTCAAGAAACTTTTGAGTCGTCGTCCGGAAGCCTTTTTAGTAGCAAAAATTTTGGATAGCTGTTTAGAATGTTGTCCTCCTATTCTAAGCTCCTCGTTCAACAAAAAGACGCCTTCATTAATCGTACTCAAGATCTGATCTGATTCGTGCTGTTTAACTTTAACCCGCCTATCAAGACCACTGAGCTGTCTGAGAAAGTGAAATAAAATCACGAAGAAGTTAATTGTTGCCAACGTAATTCCAACTACTTGGGCCCTACGCAGAAATGTTGCTTGCCTTTCAGTAGTGACCTTAAAATGCTCGGTCAGTTTATCCATCAACCTATAGAGCTTTAAGTTATTAGAGGCTATAAAAGCGGAGGCTGGTTCGATTTCTTCATCAGTGATCAGTACATCCACCATCAAAGGGGCAAGCACTTGGTCAAACTCAGCCCAAAGCACCGTTGCTTGTTGAAGTATGTTGCGCCCTTCGATGGAAGTGACTGCCTCAATCTTGACGGGCAAACCGGTCTCGGCAGACTCAATGACGCCCCCATTTTTTAAAACATCGAGAGTATTACCAAATTGAGTGTAGTGTTCGCGTAACTCCTCTAGCCCTGACTGATAAACCCAAAGCCGCAACTTTTGAGCCTTAATGTATAGAGTAGATTTGGACATCTGCTGCGTCAAAGTACGCTGTTGACCAGCTAAATTAATCAACTCCGCTTGTTGTGCCAGTTTTCCTGATGTATAAAAGTTGAGTATCAAGACGCCCAGGTCAAAGATAAGAAATAGTGCAATAGAAACAACGAGAAAACGGTATTTACCAAATAAGTGACTGAGCATATCCGATGGCTGAGGCCAGCATTAATTAATAGGGATCTTTAACACCAAAGGTAGTCAATATCTGTGACAAAAAAATGACAATTCCTGATTCATAATTTGAATTGAAAAGGCGGTCTTTTGTAATTAATTGCAACGATTTTAAAATCAAAATTATCTTGATCTTTGGATAACAACGTGTGTTAAACGTCAAAACCAAAAAGAGGACCTCATATGATCACCCCTAACTTAGTCAAGAAAACCATTTTCGCAGGTACTACCGCTTTACTTTTAAGCGTGGCGCCAGCTTCTCATGCTGACTCTATCGAGCAAGCTCTGAAAAAACAGCCTGATGAAGCTAAAGCACGATACGAATATCGAAATCCTAAAGAAACTTTGGAGTTCTTCAAGATTGACAAAGGCATGACTGTGGTCGAAGCTCTGCCCGGGGGAGGCTGGTACTCTAAAATTCTACTCCCTGTGCTTGGTGAAGATGGAACACTAATTGGAGCTGATTACGCGCAATCAATGTGGAGCAACTTTCAGTTCATGACGCCTGAGCGTATAGAAGAAAAGAAAACCTGGGTAACTACTTGGACTGAACAAGCCAATGCTTGGAGATCAGAAGGGGATGCCTTGGTTAATGCATTCAAGTTTGGGGACTTAGGCGAGGATCTCAAAGGTACAGCCGATGCGGTTCTTTTTATTCGAGCCCTACATAATCTAAATCGCTTTGAAGCCAAAGGTGGTTATTTCACCAAGGCACTTGCAGATACGTATGCTGTATTAAAAGTAGGTGGCATAGTTGGTGTTGTCCAACATCAGGCATTAGAAGATAGACCAGACGAATGGGCTGATGGAAGTAACGGTTACTTGAAGAAAAGCAAAGTAGTCGAAATGTTTGAATCAAATGGCTTCAAATTAATTGATCAAACTTCAGTAAACGAAAATGACCAGGATCAAGCTAATGAGGGTGACTTTGTTTGGAGACTTCCACCGACCTTTTATGGCAGTGGGGAAGACATTGAGCGAAAGCAGCAAATGACTGCGATCGGAGAATCAAATCGAATGACGCTTCTTTTTAAGAAAATCGAGAAATAGTCAGCAATAAATAATCAGAGGCAAAAAACATTGAATGACTTTCTTAAAGGTTTGCTTGCATGGATTGGGGCAGCTAGTGTTTCTGCATTGGCAGCATCCATCACATCAAGTGTATTAGTGCAAAATGCGTTAATCGAAGTTGGAGCAAAAATAGACTGGACCACAAGGCTTGCGACCATCTCCAAGGATCTTGTGCTACTGCAAGCTCTGATCCCGCTACTTTGTATTGCCTTTGCCATTGCCTTCATTATCGCTTCCTTCTGTTACGGGAAGCTTGGCGGTAGCAGATTAGCCTGGTTTACCATAGCCGGTGCAAGTTCATTTTTTGTTATGCTGCAAATCATGGTTTTAGTATTCGATCTCATGCCGTTTGCCGGAGCGAGAGATAACTCTGGTCTTGTCCTTATGTGTTTATGTGGTGCAATCGGGGGGTGGTTTTATCAACGAATTACCCCGCTAAGTTCAGCTTAATCTAATAAATATAATTATGAAAACTAAAAGAATTAGCCAGTTAGCTCTGGTGGTTTTACTGTTACTTTCTAGCAGCCTTTTTTCACTATCACAGGCAGACCAAGACGGCTATAAAACAGAAACTGTAGCAGAAGGCCTGCCCGCGTCATGGGCAATGACTTTTTTACCAAATTCAGACATTTTACTTACACAAAGAGCTGGCGCACTACGTGTTGTAAGAGATGGAGAATTAATAGATGCCGATATCGCCGAAGTTCCGGGGATTCACTATGCCGGTCAAGGTGGGCTGCTGGATGTCATGCTAGATCAAAATTTCAGCGAAAATAACAAGATATATTTAAGCTACTCGCATGGAAAAAAATCATCCAATACTGCACGACTTGTAAGCGCCGCTCTCGTCGCAACGGAAAACTCCTACAAACTTGAGGACTTCAAGGTTTTATTTGAAGCTAAACCTTCTAGAAAAACCAGCCATCACTATGCCGCTCGAATAGCTCAGCTAGATGATGGCAGTCTACTGTTTGCAGTGGGAGATGGCTACAATTACCGAGAAGACGCACAAACTTTAGATAACCACTTTGGCAAGATAATTAGAATTAACACCGACGGGACCGTTCCACAAGATAATCCATTCATAGGCACTGAGGGTGCAGCGCCTGAGATTTACTCGCTTGGGCATCGAAATCAACAGGGCCTCACAGTGGTCAAAGGAGTAATTTACGAACATGAACACGGCCCCAAAGGCGGTGATGAAGTCAACATCATTGAGCCGGGTAAGAACTACGGCTGGCCCATAGCCACCTTCGGAATCGATTATAATGGCGCTACTATCACACCCTACACCGAATACGAGGGAATGCAGTCACCGCTGGTAAACTGGACGCCGTCGATTGCTCCCAGCTCACTAACTGAACACAACGGCTTTCTTTATGTCTCATCATTAGCAGAGAGGTCGATTCGTAAACTTGATATCTCAGGCGAGGCAATAAAAGATCAAGGTAAAGTCTTCTCCAAAATTTCTGAGCGGTTAAGAGATATCGTCAGCGGGCCCGACGGCCATCTCTATGTCTTAACTGATGGAAACGAGGCAAAAATCATCAAAATAGTTGAAGATAAACAGAATGAGCTCTGATTTAGTTCAACCGGATTTGATTCAAAAGCTGCTTTCACCAGTTAATGGCATCGTTATTGAATTACTAGCAAAGCCTGGGCAAAAAGTCGCTCAAGGCGATCTGATTGCTCTGATCGAGTCGATGAAAGTTCAAATCCGAGTTGAGGCTGAAGTGGCAGGTGAGATCTTGGAATCACCAGTCATCGAAGGGGATTTGGTAGATACTGGGAGTATTATTGTAGTTTATCGAAAAAACACCGAACGTACGCAATCATCTCCACCCGCACAACTCTTCAACGCACCTGCTGACCACAATTGTACTGAGTCACCAACACTCAACAAGACCAACCACCCGACAATTAAAGATTGGCTATCGCGAGCTTCATTGGTTGGAGACGAGAATCGAAAAAGTGCAGTTTTAAAACGACACAAAAATGGATATCAAACCGCCAGAGAAAATGTAGCTTGCCTATGCAATCCCGAAGATTTTATTGAATACGGTCAACTAGCTGTTGCCGCCCAAAGACAACGACAAGACTACGATACCCTCAAATCAACAACTGCAGCTGACGGAGTGATTACTGGTATAGGAGAAATCAATACAATACCCACCGCGCTGATTGTAAATGACTACACCGTCTTAGCCGGCACTCAAGGATACTTTCATCATCAGAAGATCGACCGAATGCTTGCGGTAGCTAGGCAAAAAAAATTACCCGTCATAATGTTTACTGAGGGGGGAGGTGGAAGACCCGGTGATACCGATGTATTAACCGTCAACTCTGGCCTTCAATGCTCTTCTTTTTCAACTTGGGCTGGATTAAAAGGGGTGGTTCCGAGAATCGCAGTGGCAAATGGATATAATTTCGCCGGTAATGCTGCGTTATTTGGTGCGGCTGACATCACTATTGCTACTCGTTCATCCTGGATTGGCATGGCTGGCCCTGCGATGATCTCGGGCGGCGGCTTAGGAAACTTTAAACCCTCCGATATAGGTCCTATTGAGACCCAATCAAAAAACGGTGTGGTAGACATTGTTGCTGATAATGAAAAAGAGGCTTGCATTATCGCCAAGAAACTCTTGTCCCTGTTTTACGCTAAGGATCAATACGAGGAGGACAAAGAGCAGACCGAGCAAGATAAACTAAGAAAACTGGTGCCGTCAAACAGAAAAGAAGCCTACGTAATGCGAGAGATTCTTAACACAGTTGCGGATGCAGAGACCTTCATAGAACTGCAGAGGGATTTCGCTAAAGCTATGATCGTTGGCTTTATGCAGATCAACGGCAATAGTGTTGGGATAATAGCAAACGACTGCATGGAAAGTGGTGGTGCGATCGATTCCGATGCTGGGCAGAAGGCGGCTAAATTTATGCAACTCTGCGACGACCTTAAGTTACCTATCGTCTCTTTTTGCGATACTCCGGGTTTTATGGTGGGCCCTAAACATGAAGAAAATGGCGCTGTAAGAAAACTCGCTGATCTATTTGCAGTCGGCGCAAAAATAACAGTTCCTTTTTTCGGTGTCGTGGTCAGGAAGTGTTATGGACTGGGTGCACAGGCAATGCTTGGTGGTAGTACTCACCGACCAAGCTGTACCTTGGCTTGGCCATCAGGTGAATTCGGAGCCATGGGGTTGGAGGGAGCCGTTCAACTTGGTTTCAGAAAAGAATTGGATGCTACCGCTAATCAGGCAGCTAAAACAGAATTGTTTAACTCTCTTGTGGCCGAGCAATATGAGAAGGGTAAGGCAGCTGAGGTCGCCAGCGTTCTTGAACTCGATGCCGTTATTGACCCAGCCCAAACACGCAGCCTGCTTACCACCCTGCTAGAGAGCTAACATAGTGTCAGATAGTGCGGCTTAGTATGGTCTCTAATTAAAGAAAATACATGACTCCCAGCATGTTTGAAAAAAGATAGAAATTTTGGAGGAATTCAAATTGAAAAAACGTATAACCAGCGGCCTGCTAGGATGTGCTCTACTGCTTAGCGGCTGTGTCACCGAACAAAAGATCATCAATTCATCTGCAGAGAACCTACCTCAAGGCATTAAAAAAATTGAGTCTGTTTCCCAACAAGCAGACGAAATTTCAATCCCTTATACAAAGTATAGGCTAGATAACGGCTTGACTGTGGTATTACATGAAGACAAATCTGATCCTCTGGTCCACGTAGATATTACTTATCATGTCGGTTCCGGCAGAGAAGAAATCGGCAAGTCTGGCTTCGCCCATTTCTTTGAGCACATGATGTTTCAAGGCTCTGAAAATGTCGATGATGAACAGCATTTCGCCCTAATTACAGAATCCGGTGGCACGCTCAATGGAACCACGAACAGCGATCGTACAAACTATTTCGAAACCGTACCGTCGAATCAATTGGAGAGAATGCTCTGGTTAGAGGCTGATCGAATGGGGTTTTTCCTTGACGCTGTTACGCAAGCTAAATTTGAGAATCAGCGAGAAACGGTAAAAAATGAACGGGCTCAACGCTATGAAAATCGCCCTTATGGTCTTCTTTGGGAGCGCGTCGGTGAGGCCATGTATCCAGAGGGCCATCCTTACTCTTGGTCTACCATTGGGTACATAGAAGATCTCAATCGCGCTGATCTGAGTGATTTAAAACAGTTTTTCCTACGCTGGTATGGCCCCAACAACGCGACATTGACCATAGGTGGAGAAATTGACAAGGACCAAACTCTGGCATGGGTAAAAAAATACTTCAGTGGAATTCCACGAGGACCCGAAGTGACAGCGCCAGTCTATGAAGCGGTTGAGTTAGATGCGGACAGATACATTTCTATGGAAGACAACGTATCTTTACCTCTTATGTACATGTCATTTCCTACAGTTCGCGCGTTCCACCCAGATGAAGCGCCGTTAGACGTATTGATGGATATTTTGGGGACAGGTAAAACCTCATTACTTTATAAGAATTTAGTTAAATCTGGGAAAGCAGTACAGGCCCAAGCTGGACATGGGTGCAGAGAGCTTAGTTGCCAATTCACTCTACTGTCTTTGCCAACGCCTGGTAATACACTCGCAGAACTGGAATCCATAACTCGAGAATCTTTTAGGGAATTCGAAGAACGAGGTGTAATGGACGACGATCTTGCGCGCGTCAAATCACAAATCATCTCTGGTATGATTTATGGATTAGAAAGTGTATCGGGTAAAGTCAGTCAATTGGCTTCTTATGAAACCTTTTATAACAACCCGAATACAATTTCGGCTGATATTGCTCGTTATGAAAACGTGACCAAAGCGGATGTTATTCGAGTCTACGAAACATATATCAAGGGCAAGCCCTCTGTCGTAATGAGTATTGTGCCCAAAGGCCAAATTAATCAAATTATCAAACCAGATACATGGCAGCGGTACCAAAGACAGATTCCTGAAAGCTCTCAAACCGAGGAGCTGGAACTTAGGGTCGGGACGTCGGATTTTGATAGGTCGATTATCCCTGCTCCTGGCCCCAATCCGGTTATCCTTGTGCCTGACTATTATCAATTTAAGACTCAAAACGAGATTGAGGTAATTGGAGCGATTAACTCCGAAGTACCTACAACCGCTTTGAGCATTCGTATTGAAGCCGGACAAAGCCGCGAACCGTTGGATAAGCTTGGAATTGCTAGTCTCACTGCATCCATGCTGGGTGAGGCCACGTTAAAGAGTAGCGCTGAAGATATGGCCAACGAACTGAAAAAGCTTGGCTCATCAGTTAGTTTCTCAACAAGCAATCAATATACAACTATAAATAT
Source organism: Gammaproteobacteria bacterium (assembly GCA_022447525.1). GTDB lineage: Bacteria > Pseudomonadota > Gammaproteobacteria > Arenicellales > Arenicellaceae > Arenicella. Next base: position 9,565 of record JAKVBA010000002.1, on the reverse strand, counting down.
TAGATCTCTGAGCGACAACCTTGATCAAACACTTGATATCGCGATGGAGAAGCTCACTCAACCCAAGTTTGATGTCGAAGACTTTGAGCGATTGAAACAACAACAAATCGAAGGCCTAAAGTTTGAACAGAAAGAAGCCAGGGTAACCGCAAACAATGTTTTCTCTGGGCTCCTTTACGGCAAACAAAACGCCTTCGCTTACGCAAACTCTGGAACAATCAATACGGTTCTATCGCTGACATTAGAGGACGTAAAAGGGTTCTATAGAGACAATTTTGGTCCCAGCGGTGCGCAAATTGCCATCGTGAGCAGTCTCGGCAAAAACGACGTTTCCAACCTCCTAAAGCGCGTGGATTCTTGGAGTGGCGGAAATACACCCGCCCCCGAATTAACGGCGTTTCCAGACCTTGAGGGCGGGACCTTATATTTAATTGATAAGCCCGGAGCAGCACAATCTGAAATACGTATAGGCAAGCGAGCTCTAAACTACGACGCAACCGGCGAATATTACAAAGCTGGTTTAATGAACTACAACCTCGGCGACGCTTTTAATAGTCGCATAAACCTTAATTTACGCGAAGACAAGGGCTACACTTACGGAGCCAGATCGCGGTTTTCAGGAACAAAATATAGCGGACAGTTCAGTGCCTATGCCGGTGTGCGCGCTGATGCTACAGCTGCATCAATTGTTGAATTTAGGAAAGAGATTGATGGCGTTTTCAATGGAGGCATCACGGCTGATGAGCTTAATTTTATGCAGAGCGCTCTAGGTCAACGAGATGCTCGTGCGTATGAAACCCCAAATCAAAAACTTGGGTTTTTATCAGAAATCTCTGAATTTGATTTAGACCATAAATTCGTTGACGAACAAAATAAAATTCTCACTGATATTTCAACTGAAGAGCTCAGCGAGTTAGCCAGCAAGCATCTTGATTTAAGTGAGATGATCACAGTGGTGGTCGGTGATAAAAGTGTAATCCTGGAAGGCTTGTCGGAGCTAAGCGATCGTATCGTTGAATTAGACGTGAACGGCGAGGTAGTTGAGTAGTCTTGTCTTTTAAATCCGAATAACTGATTAAACACCGAGGCAATCAAGCGTTCAAATTCTTGATTGCCTTGAAAACTCAGTTTGTCTCAATAGCTGTCTCAACGGAAACTAAGTCTTGATCTCAAGCAGCTGAAAAATACTGGCTATCTGCCCCGTCTGTCTCATTCCGAATGAATATGATTTCCAACCCCGTCTACACTAGGGCCCAACCAGCATGAGTTAATTACCCTCCCCGGCCAAGACGAAATCTAACTCCTCTATTTCATCAAAAGAAACTGGCGATTTCGCTGAAGTTTTTTCTCTCAATATCGGGCACTGTAACATTGTCTTCTGGGTAGCCAGCCACGATGAGCATATAAGGTTTTTCATTGCTTGGTCTTCCTAGAATTTCATTAAGAAATTTCATGGGACTCGGAGTATGGGTCAGTGTTGCTAGTCCCGACATATGTAAGGCGCTGATCAGCATTCCGGTGGCGATACCTACGGATTCTGGCATGTAATAGTTCTTATGCTTAGTTCCATCTTCATCTATCGTATTTCTTTGCAAAAAGACGGCAATTAGATAAGGCGCTATTTCTAAAAATGGCTTATTTTCGTCGGTTTCAAAAACCTTAAGATCATCTAACCAAGACTGCGGCGCGCGCCCATTATAGAAATCGTGCTCTTCGGCCTCAGCTGCCTTACGAATCAGCCGCTTGGTCTCCTGACTCTCAACGACAGCAAAATGCCAGGGTTGTTTGTTAGCCCCACTTGGGGCCGAACCAGCAGTTTTAATGGCATTTTCGATTACTTCGCGATCAATCGGCCGTTTTGAAAAACTTCTTACACTCCTACGACGGCACATGGTCTGCTGAAATTCACGGGATATGCTGAGCATTTCTTCAGCGGGTAATTCTCTAAAATTTAATAGTTTTTGCATGTTTTCACACTACTGGGGTCATTTCTTAGATACCCTTTTTTGTTATTCTTGACTAGTTATCCTAATTGACAACTTGTAGTAAATAATCGCCCCAATGCTTGCTCAACAAACAACTGATACCACCAAGACTCCCACTGGCTCTGACAACACTAATAACCACATTGTCACAGACCCAGATCTAGCAGCAATGCGCGCATTGCCGCGAAAACCTAATGAATCGTTGAGTCACATACCGGGACCAAAAGGATTACCGATCATTGGATCATCGCTAAACATTATCAAAGATGCACCAGGATTTGTACAACAGTTATTTGCAGAACACGGTCCTATTTTTAAGGCGTCAGGATTCGGCTCCACCTCGGTGAATTTTTGCGACATCGACGCAGCAAGAATGATCTTATTGAATAAAGATAAGAACTTTTCAAGCGAGCTGGGTTGGGCTAGAGTGGCGGCCTTACTTAGAACAGGAATACTACTCAGAGATTTTTCTGATCACCGAGTTCATAGACGAGTTTTACAGCAGGCTTTCAAACGACCCGTGTTAGAAAATTACGCAACACGACTCAATGCCCAGCTAAAAACTGGTGTCGAAGCTTGGCCAAAGCAAGAAAGCTTTAAGTTCCAAACAAGATTAAAGTCGTTACTTTTGGATAACGCCGCATCACTATTTATGGGAGCCGAACTGGGCAAAGAATCAAATCTATTGAATCAACACTTCGTCGCGCTTCTAAACGCCACGGTAAGTCTATCAAGACGAGAAATACCCGGAACATCGTGGTTTAAGGGGCGTAAAGGTACCCGGTTCTTGAGAAATTGGCTAGAGAATCAAATAGATCATCGAATTAACAGCGATGAACAAGACTTTTTCACTACCTTGCTCAAGCTTTCTCAGGATCCTGAGAGTGAGATGTCTATAGAGGAAGTGATTGACCATACAGTTTTGTTGTTATTTGCTGCTCACGACACCACAACCAGCACTATCTGTAGCATTGTTGCATTACTCTGCGAACATACTGAGTGGCAAGGCATACTAAGAGAGGAGCTACAGCAGATAACTGCGGATAGCCTCAGCATCGACGACTTCAAGCAGTTACCCAAAACAGATCAATTTTTCAATGAAGTCTTGCGCCACTATCCACCGATCTTTGTCGTTCTAAGACGTTGCATCAGAGAGTTTGAATATCGTGGCATAAAAATACCAAGCAATACTCAAACCAATGTAAATATACACGCACTACATCACCATCCAGATTATTGGACTAACCCGCACCAATTTGATCCTGAACGGTTTTCTGCTGAACGTGCTGAACATAAAAAGGATATGTTTCAATTTCTACCTTTTGGCGGCGGTGCACATAAATGTTTGGGGATTAATTTCGCTGAAATTCAGACTAAGATACTTCTTTTTCATTTACTTCGGAACTACGAGGTTTCCACGAAACCTGGTCGTAAACTTGCTTTTAAACATTTGCCTATGCCTCTGCCGAAGGACGGCTTGCCTGTTACCATAAAGGCCATCACGCGCTGAAGAACCTGCGGGTACCGGTGTTAAAATCAACAAGACTATCTTTTAACGCTGATTTTAGAAGACAAAAAGAGGAAATATAAGCTTACCGGCTGGGGAGCGAGCCAGATTTGCGCTATAGTCGCGCTAGTGTTTTAAGCAGAAGATTTCGATTATATCTGCCCTAAACTTTTCATCGTATTTGACTGAGGTAAAAGCTGTGAGCGCGATCATCATGTCCACAATTGTTTTGTTTTGCGTTGGCTCTATGGGCTACGCCTACGCAATTCGTGGTCAAGCTAGGTGGGAGGGGTTTGGAGAATACATTCGTAAAGGCTGGCCGCTTTTTACTCCATTCAATTGCCTTCTTTATCTGTTTACTAAGTCTAAAGCCAGACCAGCCATCATGGACATCGATGAATTTCCAGAGCTGGCCAAGCTTCAAGAAAATTGGGAAATCATCCGAGACGAAGCTCTGGCACTCAATGCTGAAGGTGGTTTTGATAAGATTGGCGATAAAAATTCAGCCTCGTTTTACGATATTGGGTTTCGAACCTTTTATAAGTATGGATGGACAAAGTTTTATCTAAACTGGTATGGCTATACACATGAGTCAGCTAAGAGAACGTGTCCAAAGACCGTTGAGATTTTAAGCGAAATTCCAGCTGTTAATGGAGCTATGTTTTCTATTTTGCCTCCCGGTGGGCAACTAACAAGACATTTAGACCCGGTAGCATGCTCGCTCAGATATCATCTGGGGTTAGCGACACCAAACAATGACGCTTGCTACATCAGCGTAGATGACACCAAATACTCATGGCGAGATGGGGAGCCTCTTCTATTTGACGTGACGTTTCTACACTTTGCCCATAACGACTCAGATAAGCTTCGCGTCATTCTAATGTGTGACGTTGAGCGACCGATGTCTTGGGTTGGACGCATGCTGAATACTCCCTATAAATGGCTAATGAAAGCAACCGTGGTTCCCAATACTGATGAGGATAAGAAAGGCTTTGCCAATAGAACCTTCAGCACCTTGGTACCTTTGCTAGAGAAAGGAAAACGATTAAAGGAAACCAATTTACCTGCTTATAAAGCACTAAAATACCTAGTAAACAGTTCGCTTGTTTTACTTGTCGCTGCAGTTGTTTGGGGGCTAATTCAGCTAATTTCTTGGATTTTATGACTGCATTCACTAAGCGTAGAAATTTTAACAGCGGTTTGTGACGAGCGTGATTCAACCCTTGATATCACGAATAGTGAAGAAAATCTGAAATTAATGAACAGGTGACAAGAATAATTTGACCGATTTTGTAGCGATCGCCATCTTTTAACTATTCCTCTATGGCATAACACATATTCTTCTGGTCTAATCTTGCCAACTAAATCAGTGTTCAAACACGACGCAGCTATAGATTGATGAACAGCAAGTTAGATGATAGCGTCCGAAAAATCAGCACTCGTGACATTCCGGCATCGTGGATAAACGCGCATTGCAGGAATTTGATTGCTAAATACGCGCTGCATGCTTTCCACTATGATGCAACAAAGTTCGATTTGAGAAGTGAGCAAATTCTCTCAGACCTTAGCGATCATGCACGTAGAACTCAGTCTGATGAGCTACACAGAATTTACTTCTTGCTAAAAAAGGAACTCAAAGCAATCGTCTCTTCACCGGCCTATAAAAAGGCAGTGTATATGATAGCCGAGAAAAACGATTATTTGACCGATAAGTTCTCTCATTAGTTTTCAGGTCACCACTAATAAAAAACTCAGTGACGACTCGCCCTCCTGCGCTCAAACGTAATCCCGACATCGTCAAGGCTACCCAGTATTGATTCCGCAGGCCCGTGCTTGGATCGGGCCCGTTGGTTATCAGACACATCTATGAGACATGGCAAGATTCTTATGATTTTGAATTTGCCTCTTTTGGAGCGGTGCTCGCCTTTTGGCGAGAACGCATTGCTTTAAAAAGTTCAGCCAACTCGCGAAAGCCCAAGCCGCCATCATCATTAACATCAAACTGACTAAATCTATCTCCGATACGCTTGAGCATATGCGGTGGAAGTTCTTGCTTCGAAACTAGGCCATCTACGTTTTGGTCCATAAATCCCATCGCCTGTGAAAGCTCCATAAATCCACTGTCATGTCTTGGTTTATCGCTTGTTTCATCCAGCCATCGATAGCCAAAAGAACCATAGAGCATCTCCTCTTCAGACTGTAAGCCCCAAAATACGTCTTGGTCAGGTGCGGGATTCCCTAAATTGTTTGCCGAGTTGTCATAAATCGTGCGATGCATTAGCAACGAGCCCGCGGGAACAATCTTGGGTTCGGAAAATCGATAGGTCCTTTGCCAATTGAAGTCGTAGTTTGGAACACTCAGTAGTGTTTCTTTTTTTCCATCGGGATAGATCAGCTCAAATTCAGAACTTTTTCCACGATAATGCGCATGTGGAAAAAATGCGAAAAGTTCTGCATCCCGCGGAAACCGAAAATATGCTTTTTCTTGGTGAGCCCCATCATTGGCTGGGATACGAATTCCCATGTTTACTACTACGTGCTCACGATAAAAATGCTTTGGTGGCTCTTTGGCAAAATATAAACCCAACTTACTTCGATCCACGGTTTTCTTACCATACGGCGTGTAGTGCATCTGAAATTGATAAACGCCACCGGGGGCCACATAAACGCCGGTGGATTCTGGCATTTTTGAAGTTTCGTTTCCTGGCGCATAAGTGAGGATGATATTTTCGAAAATATTATCCAACCTGCTGGTTACCGGCACATTAGCTGATGAGCCTGCCAAAATATGATGCACAGCTTTGGTGTCACCGGGAATGATGGCTGCGGCCTCAATCCATACTCCGCGGTCTAATGGGTTTTTCACTACAGGGAATTGGTAGTCAACCACTCCTGTAGCTGGTATCTCAAACTCTGGGATATCAATCACTAAGTCTGGCTCTCCGAGTGGCCATTGACTCTCAGGAAGTGCGACACTTTCGAGTGGATCCTTGCCCTCCCCCCTTGGAGAGCCCGATTCTATCCAATTTATCAGCGTAACAATGTCTTCATTACTTAGGCTAACGTCATTTTGCCAGTGTCCAATTTCAGGATCTGCATGCCAAGGAGGCATGCGCTTAGTTCGTAATACCTCGCGAATCATTGGGGAAAAACCCTTGACCATGGTGTAGTTACTCATTGCCCATGGAGCTATCCCTCCTTCTACATGGCAGGCCATACAATTTGTCTGCAAAATTGGTGCGATAGTTTTCGCGTAGGAAATCGGCTCTTTGGGTGCTTCCTCGATATTTATTATGCAGCCCGGTGCGTTAACTCTTGTAAATTCTACCTCAACGCCCTCGAGCAATTCATCGAGTACGTCTCTAACGTAGGTTTTAGAGGCTCTATTTTTCTGGCGCTCAAAACCGACTCTATCGCTTAATGGCCCTCTGTATACAACCTGCCATGATCTGGGATCGATAATTAGTGCCTCACCAGTCCTATTAATTTCCAGCGCTCGAGCGACTAGTTGCGTATCGTCTTTGAGTATTGGAAAATCAAAGCCCCAGTCTTTTGTTTCTTGAACTATTTTCTCTCTGCTATCTTGGAGATTGGCGTTGATCATCATGATGTGTACGCCTTTATCGGCGTAATCATTTCGTAATGCCTGATAGTCGGTCAAATTAGAACGGACAACTTGACAACCATTGCCTTGGGAAATGAGCACAATCGCCTTGGCATCTCTATTGTAATGAAGTTCGTGGGCTACTCCCTGCTGATCCAATAATACGAAGTTTTCCGCTAGCAGACTCGCATGGGCAATGGGTACCAACACAAGCGATGCGAAAATAATCAATGAGATAGTTATCTGCCTTTTAATGCCGGCTTCAATCATTTGGTAATCCTCTGTATCAAGTAAATGACAGTTATCATTAATAGCGCCCAAGTATCTTGGCACCTTTATTATTAGTCACTATCGCACAGAGTAGTGAGCATGACGTTTCTTTTACTTGAAATTACCTACCGGAAAGTGAAATTTATCTTTCGTATTTTTACAAAATTGCTTGATCGACAAAAAGCTTGGCTAAGTTACAGTGTTTTCAGGCCATATCTTGTGCAAAACATCGTTTTTAGCCGTCAGCTAGTAAGCTACGCAATTGAGCCACGCCTGAGTTTGCTCTTGAGATATACGAACTCATAACTAACGAATGATTAGCAAACATCCCCATCCCACTTCCATTGAGAATCATGGGACTACTAACCTCTTGTTGCGTTGACTCTAGCTCTCTAATTATTTGACGAAGGGTTGGTATCGCATTTTTGTCTTCCAAGACTTGCTTGAAATCGATCTCAGCCGCACGAAGAAAATGAATCAGTGCCCAAGCTGTCCCTCTTGCTTCATAGAAGTGGTCGTCTATTTCAAACCAACTACTTTTTGCGATCACTTCGCTGGCAGTTTTCGTGGATTGCTCTGCATTAGAGTCACCTGCGAGGTCTGTGTTCACTCTGATTTGCGGGCGAGCTTGACTTAGTCTTAAAGACAAAGCACCCAATCGCTTCTCCACCAAACTTAGCCATTCATTTAAATTGTCGGCTCGAGCATAAAACTGCGCGTTTTGTTGGGAGGTATCTTGAAGTCTTTTTAGATACTTTTTGATTAATTGTGCACCTTGCTCGTACTCCCCTTCGGCAGAGGGAAACATCCAAGCATCGTTACTTACATTAAATTTTGGCTCAGCGACTTCCAAATCGGAATCGGGGATAGATTGTGTCTGTGAACGACTATAATCATTTCTCAGCGTCTTAGCTAAATCGCGTACCTGCTGCAGTACACCAAACTCCCAGTTTGGTACATTATCGAGCAACACACTGGGCGGCGTGACATCATTACTCAAATAACCACCTCGCTTATTTAGTAGAGTCTCAACTGTTTGAACCAACATTGAGGTCGTAGCCACCCCAACAACCGGTCTGTTTGTATCCACCTGAGTGTCGAGCGACAAAAAGTCAGGCTCATGGTCAAAATACAAGGCTAGTGCTAAGAAAAACACGAGGACGATCGAAACAACGATCACGGCAGGGTGTCTAAGAATGCTCATGAGCTAACGGAGGATAAAAGTGTTTAAGTTACAAGCCCAAAGGACTAATCGCTAATGTCTATTATCTATGTCCGAATTCACAAAATACAAGCCGAATGGCGCTTAGACTGCCGCCTTACTCACCGAAAAATCTAGCTACTAGACACAGCCGCCTTACACAGCTCTGTAATCTGATCCCACTTTTCTTCTCTGACCAGACCACTGGGTGCAACCCAACTTCCACCAACACACATCACATTTGGGAGTGCAAGGAAATCCCTGTAATTAGATTCACTAACGCCACCAGTTGGGCAAAAACGCATGTTCGCAAACGGACCGTTGAAAGCTTTTAGTGCAGATATTCCACCGACTACCGTTGCTGGAAAGAGTTTGCACTCACTTAGTCCATGCTCTATCGCTATCATTACCTCAGAAGCGGAACTCACGCCCGGAAGGTAAGGTATCCCCTGACTCTTGGCCGTATCCACAAGATTTTTAGTGATTCCAGGGCTGATGATGCCATCAACCCCCGCTCTGACCACAGCAACCATCTGAGCGGCTGTGTTTACAGTGCCAGCAAGAACAACCATGTCAGGAAACTCGCGTTTGATCAATTCAATAGCTTTGACTCCAAAGTCATTCCGCAGAGTAATTTCTATTACATTGATGCCACCGTCAATCAACGCTTTAGCCAAACCGAGAGCTTGTGATTCGTTTTCAATAACGACTACCGGTACGATTTTTTGTCCCTCTAAGAGATCGCTGACTCTCGCCACGCACTTACCCAATTCTCCAGATCTCATCGCTGCTGCCTGTGCATCATTAACTTCTCCAACTACTATTACATCGTAATTTGACATGATATAATTATAAAAATTACCAAAAGATACAGTAGGTATTTGAAAAATTATTTTAATAAATCAAATGATTTATATTAGTCTAAGCAGTTTGCTTATAATAAGATATTAAATGAAATAGGAGATGTTATTTCAGACATATTTATTTTTTTCCCATTA
>JAKVBA010000199.1 GCA_022447525.1 Gammaproteobacteria bacterium | reverse complement strand
AAGTAGAGAGACCATGTCATGGTATGACGCTGTTCCCATGCTTTAGCGATGAGCATAATAGTCACCCCAGTGGCGAAGACGACTGCTGCTGTCATTAGCGAATAAGCTCCAACACCTGGTGTGAGATCGTACAAGGCGCGTTCAGCCAGCGATTCCGGCTTTTCTGAAAAAATATCTACAATTAGTTTAAGAATAAATCCTATAATCAGGATGGGGGCAGCAAGAATACACAGTACTGTACCTACAGTCTCTGGTGTGCCAAGAGTATCAGTATCTTCTATGTCAGTGCGCTTCACGCCGTCATTCGTCAGAACATGATAAGACGTCAAAGCGAGGGCTTTTGAGAGCGCATTGGCTATATCTTTAGTAGTAGCTTTGCACGCCTCTTCAATAAGGTATATTGTGTTGACAGAAACACCAGACATCTCGCTGAGTTGTTCTTTTGACACCCCGGCTTTCTTTCTCTGTGCACGGAGCCCCACAAGTAACACTGAATCCATGACAACACCTCTAGCTATCTAATAGTAAGTGAACCCTCACCGTCGAAGAAAATGAGGAATAACATCCGTTACATTACCATGCATTCACGTAAATTGAAATGTTTTAAGTTGGTTATATTGCTTGCTGGCGATGTGGATCGTAGTAAATTGCTCAACGTCAGCAAACATAACTACGGCTTGGCTGAAAAGGGCGTCAATCCGGACGCCCTTTATGTGACATATGCTGAAAGAGCTATTTTTTACGCCTGAAACCCGCCAAAAAACCTAAAGAAAGCAGTCCTAGACTGGCTCCAGGCATTGACACATCAGACACGGCGGAATAGCCATTGCTAAAAAAATTGTAGACATTGGTGTCCGTGAGTTCGTTGTCTAGTAACACAACATTGTCGAGGCCGCCTTCGAAATAGTGTTGGTTTCTAACGCCATTGAAGCTGGTTGCTTCCGAGCCATCACCAATGAAGCCATAACGAGTAACACCTGGCCTACCAATACTTCCTTGGTAAACGTCATCGATTATCAAATCGCGATCAACATGTACTTTTAGACCATTGGTTTGGCCGTAAGATAAAACCAACTGATGCCATTTTCCATCATTAAATGTTTCGTCAGAGAAAAAGTCTAATGTTGTACTATTGTTTCGTGTGGTCATCCCAAACCATATTTGCCCGACATTATCGATACTAAGATTGAAATATTCAGAGCGATCGAAGTCTAAAAAAGCCCAGTTGGTGTAATTCGCTCCATTCGGATTCATGTAGCTGGTGTTAAACCACACGCTCAAACCTAAACCATCTAGAGAACCTTCAAGTTTTTTATCTAATGCCAAATATCCGGTTGTTCCGTTGAAGTATTGAGCCTTCTCGCCGTCGCGCACTATTTCGCTCACACCTCCATAAGCCTGTGTTCGGATTTCGTTCCCTGATGTGTCATTAACACCATTTTCGAACAGCCATTCACCTACAAGATCTGCATTGGCGTGAAGTGGAAAGCCGGTGATGAATAACGCTGCGGTTAAGCCAGCAAAAATTCTTTTCATTTTCTTTTCCCTGTTATTTAATACGTTGAATGGAAAAGCAAGGAACGAGCCAACTGTTGTTTAGTTTCGGTGTTAACTAGCGCACATCCAAGAGTGTCTTGGAGGCATTTGTATAAGGAATTAAGGTTGATTAAAATGCCTTGCGGTAATATAATTTAACTTAACTTTTCTGTTTCAATTTAGTTGTGCTAAAACTTATTTAAAGAGGTACTATGCTTAGTGACTTTCATTACCAAATATGGCTAAAAGAATTTCAGTTGAGCGGTATCGATTATGATATTGCTAGTGAAGAATATCGCCATTGGGCAGAAGGTCTTGATGGTGAGCTTGATAACGAATTTACACAAACCGACTACTCAGTTTCTGCTGCT
>JAKVBA010000198.1 GCA_022447525.1 Gammaproteobacteria bacterium | reverse complement strand
AGTGCTCCGATGATCTTTATCGCCATCGCAATTGGTGGCATTTGTTGCATCATTTGGCCTAGCCCAAAAGCGACTAGCAAGGTTTGTATTATTCCAGCTAACAATATACCAATCGCCAGCATGAATCCCGGTTTAAACCCTCTTGAAGATGAGTAAGTTGAAATCAGCAAAAGGTCAGGCCCCGGTGAGAGTACAAGCATAATAGAGGCGATAAAAAACAGCGGCACAATACTCAAATCAATCATTACTTCTCCTAGCTAAGATAAAGCAGTTCTGGTTAATTATATTTTCAAACGTACTAGTATACATAAATAGAGAACAGTGACTTAATGGGCGGCTAAATTAACTTGAAAAGCGCTTTGAGATAAACGTATCAGAAATCACTAAAGTCCTGATTTCAGATAATAAGTGCGACACTCATAGAAAGGTGTAGAAGAGGAAGCCAACTGCCGAAAGTGGTACGCTCTTCTCGCCAAAGAAACAAGCAGTACTACTATGAGTTATCAGCAGTTGACCGAGGGGAGAAGATACCAGATTTCTGCCCTTTTGGAACTGGGAATTTCAATCTCTGAAATTGCCAAAAAAGTGAAATGCCATCGTGCAACGGTGTATCGTGAGTTGAAAAGAAATAGAACACATGGGGGTTATTGCCCTCATAATGCTCATGCTTTTTCGGTTCGCAGGCGCAAAGCTGCTCGCAAATATCGAATACTTAGTGAGCGTGTTGCGTTTGTTCGCGTGCTGCTTAGTATCGACTGGAGCCCTGAGCAAATATCCAATGTCCTTACAAGTGTAGGAGCTTGCGTTAGTCATGAATGGATTTATCGTTATGTTGCTCGAGATAAACGTCAAGGCGGTCAACTCTATCGTCACTTGAGGCAAGGGCACAAACGATATCGCAAAGGCCTCAAAGAGAAGGCGCCAACAATAAAAAATGCGGTATCCATTGATGAACGCCCATCAATTGTGGATAGCCAAGAGCGATTCGGGGATTGGGAAATCGATACTGTATTAGGTAAACATGGTACAGGTGCGATTGTGACTATTTTAGAGCGAAAAAGCCGCTTCTATTTAGCTAGGAAAGTGTCGTCTAAATCGGCTGATGCAGTGACTAGGGCGACAATAGAGATGCTTTTGCCATTGAAAGACTGTGTACACACAATCACAGCAGATAATGGTAGAGAATTCGCTGGCCATGAGCAGATTGGAGCAGCACTTGATGCTGACATATATTTTGCCCACCCATATAGTTCTTGGGAGCGAGGAGCAAACGAAAACGCGAATGGTCTGTTAAGGCAATACGTGAAGAAAGGATCAGACTTAAGGCAGGTAACAGATGAGTATATTCAGTTTGCTCAATCAAGGATAAATAACCGTCCAAGAAAGTGTTTAGGGTTCAAGCAGCCGGCAGTTATTTTTAAAGAATTAGCCATGGCCGCTTGATGTTAGTGTGTCGCACTTCGAAGTTGAATTCGGGCCTTTATAAAGTATGGTTAATCTACTTTTTTAAGTAAAACTTCTACGGCTTTTTCAATTTGTTTATCACGACCTTGCTCAACAGATTCAGGGTCGTTTTTAACTAGGTGGTCAGGCATAGTTTGGTTGTTTTCTAGATACTCACCTTTGGTGTTTTTCATACCCACTTGCGGCACACCGGCACGGAAGTCACCTGAAATGCCCATTTCCCACCAAACTGCGGTCATTGTACCCGGTACCGGCATACCCACCATTTCACCTAAATCTAATTGATCGTAAGTGTAAGAGAATGCATGGGCATCACTGTAGTTACCTTCGTTGATAAGCAAAACAGATGGTTTGTTCCATTGATCAAGAGGATCGCCGTGGTACTGGCGGCCTCGAACATGCATAGTGAAGTACTCTTCGCCACTGAGTAACTTCGCTAGGTCGTTATGTAACCAGCCGCCTCCGTTAAAGCGAGTGTCAACAACAATGGCTTTCTTGTCAAAATGCTTACCTAATAGGCGAGAATACACGGCTCTGAAGCTAGGATCG
>JAKVBA010000197.1 GCA_022447525.1 Gammaproteobacteria bacterium | reverse complement strand
ATCCAAACTACGCAGTAGATGATCTTTGTAGGCACAGGAGTTTGTGGGGGTTTTAGCTAGTTCAACCTCAAGAACCTTCAGCTTTTCATCGGTCAGAAGCTCCAACTCGATGACCTGGTTCAGCAACTCTCCATAAAGTGGGCTATCTTTCAATCGATTCGCAGCGTTGGCCTGATAAATTTCGTGTGAAAGTTTGCGAAGTTTCCGAATCCGTTTATTCTTGTTCAACTTATCGGCTCTTTGAAGCGATAGAATGAAGGAACTTGTTTCTGGCTGCGTTTTGAGAAATTCTAAAAACTCCTTATCCGACATGGCGTCAACTTTAGGTAGAGACTCCATCTCATCGAACCATTTAGCCAGCTCCGGATCAACGATACTTTCACCTTTCGCCAACTCCTTTAGCGCATAGGTTTGAGGGGGAGCGACCCCAAATAATTGAGTGCCAACAACTCCGACAATAGCTATCACGATGGTATTAAGCACTCCCAATGGACTCCCCTTTCCCTGATCAACCGAACGCAATCGTCTCTATATTGTAACAAATTTATGATGTGGTTTTACTTAATAAAGGACGAACTCCACCTACTGTACACCAAATTTCAGTGATGGAAAGCAACTATGCCCCACTATGAAGCGCCTGGTTGGATTATTACGTTACCCTTGAAAATACCTCTGAAAGTTCATGGTATTTGTGATTGAGAGGAGACAGCGCTTGAACATCACAACAGAGATTATAGTGGACCATTCTCGCAAGGCTAAATCGGAAAATGGGCTACTTCATCTTCTGACAGCCACCCTCGTTTTCCGGTATGTAGTTCAATTTCATACCAGGCCCCTTCTTTCCTAACGATGGAAAGCGGCTGCCCCTCTTTGACATTAAAGAGCACCACTGCGTTTTCTCGACTAGGACTTCCTAAAACAGGCGCCTCTGTTGTATCTACCGCAGCAAAATGATGTACATTACGCCATTCGTTTGCAGCGAGCCATCCAGCTAGATATATCGACAACGAGGAAAGGCATAAACCAGCGTAGAATAATACAGTTCTGGTGGGCAGTAAAAGTTTGTAAACCAAAATTAGGAGGCAAGCAGCCACCCACAAAAAAGTGGCCAGATGCGCCGTCTCACGAGGGCTCAACCAATCTGCCATACTAAGCTTCTTTTCAAGACGAAACGGAGTTAATTCTTCGTTCAAGGACAGCTCATTCGAAATGATTGCTATATTTTTTTCGAGGTTTACATCCCGTGGAATCAGCACTTTTGCCGACTGATAAGCCGCTAGAGCTTTGCCCAGGCTTTGTTGTTTATAATAGGAGTTTCCGAGGTTGAACAACAGGTAACCGTTCTTATGCCCACTATCAAATAGATCCTGATAGACAGACACAGCCGTCTCTAAATCGCCTTCTTGATAAGCTTGCGCAGCCTGGGATAACTTCTGGCTCATAGAGTCGCTATACCCTAAGGGAGCCCAAATAAGGCAGACTACGACTAAATTAACTAGTCTAGACATCATTAAGAAGACTCCTCTAATTCTTTGACAGCTTTTGATATATCATCAGCAATGCTCTCGATATTTTCGGTTGGTTTGCCGTAGCAAGCCTGATCCACAAGTTTGAGAGTTGCTTTGAACGGCGAGGTTTTTGCCCGATCTTGATAAAAAAGATCAACTAAATCAAATGCAGTAGCACCTGGACTATGATAGCCACTCTTGTTTCTAAAATAGCTGTTAACGATGGCCATCAGCTCGTGAGCTTTCTTTTTGGTTTCTGCAGATTGAGTTTTTCGCCAGGTATTCAGCTGACTATGAAAGGTTGCTAAAGCGGTTTTTTGAAGTTTTCTTCGGGCGCGTTCCTCACGATTGGGCAGCCGACTCATATAAATAAATAACAGCAGCGTAGCGATAAAAACGAGCAAGGCGAAAATCACTAGAGTGTATATTCTTTTTGTGGATAGATCTTGCTCATCGAGTATTTGACTCACGCTGGCAAATCCGACGATATCGCTACCAATGACTTCAATATCTCGACTAATTGGATTGACTGAGGAATTTTGTACCGTACCATCTCCCACTACCATCGCCTC
>JAKVBA010000196.1 GCA_022447525.1 Gammaproteobacteria bacterium | reverse complement strand
TTATGGCAGGATTAAAGCAGCAGGTGGATAATCACGTGGCTAAACTCCCCTCGCACGAGGCGTTCTTAACACAGTATCTGAGATGAGTTATTAGAAGCGTTAGTTGTTGGCGGCAGGTGGCGCGTTAACGATGAACCAAGCAGATTCTAACTAAAGAGTTACCAAACACACTGCATCAGCACCATACCCAGCTAGAAGTCTGGGTTTAGTGCTATCTAAATTGGGAAAAACGCATACAAAGTACTGAAATAGATAATCCATTTTGTAGTTTACGGTAGTTTGTTACTGTAAATGATTGCTGCTTTGCAGTTAAACGGTAGAATTGTACCGAAATTCTGCTAATATTTAGTACTTAACGGTAATAAACTACTGGATAAATGATGCAAACAGTCACACTGCAATTATTTAATCAAGGTCAATGGTGGGATGCTGCTACTTTGTGTTTCTCTGATGAGCGGATCAATGCAAGTTGTTCGCTGTACTATGAGCATGAATATATTGTTAAGGTCGCAAGCTATGAGGTCAAAGATTGCTGGGCATGCTCCGTCAATGCACCTATCAGCATTGTTCCTAAAGACTACCCTCATTGGCCAGCTCTATTAGATGATATTTTGCCGGTGGGTAAGTCTCGAGATTGGTGGCTCAGTTATCTTAATGTCAGTCGCTCAGACGAGTTTCAGCAAAATTACGCACTGCTGACTAATGCTTGTATGTCGCCCGTTGGTAACTTAAGAATAAAAGAAGCCGTACCGACAGATGCTAATATCGACTCTCGCCGTTTTCCAATTGAGAACGTGATTTCATTGCAATATGACTTTTTAGAGTATGCTAATGAACAAGGCTCCGCAGTAGGAGGGGCGACAGGAGCTGGTGGTGTTGCCCCAAAACTGCTACTCATGCTTGAAGACGATAATGTTTTCATTGATGGGGACTTTGCAGGTAAGCCGTTGACCGCCACACCTTATTTAACCAAGTTTGCTAGAAATAGACGCTCAGCACGAGATAACAACATCTTAAAAGCTGAGGGCGTTTTTTATAAGGCTCTTTCGGAGATCCTGAAAGGTACCAATGTTTCCACCATCGATGTTGAAAAGTTAAAAACATTAGAAGATAAACAAAGTGGCCAAGCTAGTTTATGGCTACCTCGCTTTGACGTCCGCATAGAAAGTGGTGTGGCTAGTCGTATTGGGTTGGAAAGTATTTATTCAATCATTAATGCCGAACCTGGCAGCTATCAAGATCATTTTGATGTGATGGAGACGGTGTGGCAAAGAATAAAGTCTGCAACTCAAATGACGAAAAACGAATTTGCTAAGCAATATGTTGTGAGAGATTTTCTAAATATTGTCTTCGGTAACTCAGACAATCACGGCCGCAACATTTCATTTTTAAAATTTGACGGCGATATTTGTTTTGCACCTATCTATGATTTTGCTCCTATGAAAGCCGATGAAGAAGGCATAACCCGTTTATTTAAGTGGGGGCGAAGTTGCGAAGTAGGTGGGCACGTTAATTTTTTAATCATTGCAGAGCAGCTTTCAGATTTTTGTGAGCCTGATGAAATGATTTTATTTTTGCGGCAACTGGCAGAAAAACTAATCGACCTGCCTGAGAGGTTGAAAAGATTACATTGCCCAGATGAGATATTAAATTTTCCGGCGATTGGTTTTAGTAACACTAAAACTAAGTTAGTGGCAATGGGAGTCTATGATGGTTAGGTTGACGGGCGAACGACGAAAAGAAATTTTAGCTCAGCTTGAAAGTGATCTTGCGAACAATGTTATCGGCATAGGCGATCTAGTAAAGCAGGTTCGTACCCAACTTTATGGCATGACCCAAACACAGTACGCGAAATTTATTAAGGTGTCTGATAAAACATTGCGCGATATCGAGAAAGGGAATACCGATCCTCGCGTCTCGGTACTAAATAAAATTTTAGCGCCTGGTGGTTTTCAACTTTCTGTTCGATCAGTTCGCCGCGATATATAAAATTATCTTTGAGGTGCATCAACTCATGGGGTTTCATAAAAAATAAAAAAGCCCAGCATGGCTGGGCTTTAGCGGAGGCTTTTGGACTCCAACGGATATTACTC
>JAKVBA010000195.1 GCA_022447525.1 Gammaproteobacteria bacterium | reverse complement strand
GATGAAGCAATTCACTTAATTGAAAGTGTGCAGAGCTTTGGTTACGTTATAGCGGTAGACCCTGAAACTAAAAAAATTCAGGTGGTTAGTGAAAACATCAATGAGCTATTTAAAGTCAGTATCACTGCGGGTGAAACTCTTATTACTGAGCTCATCGATACGCCTTCCGAAGATGCACCAACCTTTCAAAGTATCTATCAAAGCGTTAAAGGCGGGAATACACGCCGAGCGTATCAATGGAAATTTGCCGAAAACGCACTTTGTTTAGACAATTGGGAAAAAGAGGGCAGTGGTATCGCGTTCGATTCAAACGGCTTACTCGTTATTGAACTAGAGCCTACCCCTCAGCTTAGTTATGAAGCCGCCCAACAATGGGTACCGATGGACGTAAATATTCGCACATTGCTTCCCGATGTGGATGGGTGCGAGTCTATCAGTGATGTTGCAGACGCCATTGCGGGCGTATTTAAGCGCTACATAGGGTTTGATTCGGTGATGGTTTATCAGTTCGATAAAACCTATAGCGGAGAAGTAATTGGCGAAGCAAAATTCCCAGGGTCTCGCTCTTTCAAAGGTTTGAAATTTCCCGCATCTGATATTCCTAGCCAAGCCCGGGCGCTGTACTTAAAAAATCGCGTACGTTGTGTATTTGACGTAGAACAACCCCCTATTGCTTTAATACCAACTGTGCAAGAAGCAGAGCGACCGCCAATGGATTTATCCATGTCTATGGTTCGTTCAGTGTCGCCGGTTCATATCACTTATCTTAAAAATATGGGCATACGTTCATCGTTTTCCGTGTCCCTTGTGTTTGAAGGTAAACTTTGGGGGTTACTTGCTTGTCACAATAACGAGCCTAAATATATCGACCAAAAAAAGCGTTTGGTATGCGAATCCCTCGGTCATCTCTATGCGTGGCAGCTACACACTAAAGCCTTGCATGAAAAGAAAGAACAGTTTCAAATTCGCCAACGTAAGCTAAACACTATTATTCATCAGCTTACTGGCTTTGCTAACCCGCTTGAGGCGATAACCCAAAAAGAAAAAGGCCTTTTGGATGTAGCCAATGCATGTGGTATGGCCGTTATTACCCCTGTAGATAAATATTTAGTAGGTAAAACGCCCTCTGAACAAACATTAACTCGCCTTCTCGACAAGTTCGTCATTCCAAACTCTGAAGAGTCAATTGCTATTAGCAAGCTGGCGGAAGAAGTGTCCGAACAATGTGACCTTAATGGCATTCGCGGCATGTATATTTCCTGTGTATCTGCCAAGCTTGGTTACTACACGGTTTGGTTTAGAGAGCAAAAAGACAAAACTATACGATGGGCGGGCCGCGAAGCCGCGAACAAAGATGTTGGTAAGGTACTAACACCTCGTAATTCCTTTGATATGTACTTACAAAGTGTTGCTGATGAGTCGGTAGAGTGGAGCGAGGATGATCAGCTTATTATAGAAGGTTTTGATCATCTATTTATACCTTACGCGCTAAGCCTGAAAGCGTCGCTCGACAAGCAAATTAGTAAATTAGAAGAGTTAGATAAAGCTAAAGATCAGTTTTTGGCGAGTATTTCCCATGAACTTCGTTCGCCCCTTAATTCTATTGTAGGTTGGACCGACTTAGCTCTGATGGATGTGACGAATGTCGATAGAATGTCTGACGCATTAGGCGTTATCAAACGCGCTGCGTCTACACAGGCTGCCTTAATAAATGACATTTTAGATTTGTCGCGCATTATCTCCGGCACTATGAAATTGAGTACGCATTCATTAAATATCGCTGGGTCTATATTTGAAGTCGCTAAATTATTCGAAGCGGGCTTTGCCAGTAAAAATATTCAACTTTCAATCAATTGCGAAGACGAACATACTCAAATTCTGGGTGATAATTTGCGTATTAAGCAGGTGATAAACAATCTGCTCAGTAACGCTCTTAAATTTACAGCAAAAGGCGGAACCGTACATGTGCGGGGGCGAAGAGAACATTCAAATTACTTGTTTCGTGTAAAAGACAACGGTAAAGGAATGACCCAAGATCAGATAGCACGGGTTTTTGAACGCTTTTACCAAGGTAAAGACTCTCATAACAAACTCGGCTTGGGGCTGGGT
>JAKVBA010000194.1 GCA_022447525.1 Gammaproteobacteria bacterium | reverse complement strand
TTTGCTCAATGTTTAAATGAGTAACTGTGCCCCAGATTGGATAATCTGACACATTTAGTAACTGCTTAGGTCGTATTAAAATTGGATTAAGTTGGCTAATTAGGAATGCGATAGCAATTCCGGAGCCAAAACCTATAGTCAAAACTGCAGTATAAAAAATGAGCCTGTTTGGACCTGAAGGGCGCTTTGGAAGAAGTGGTGGCTCTATAATTCTAAACTGAAGATCCTCTGCTGAAACATCAGCCCTTCGAGAAAGGTCTGCTGATTCTTTTCGTGATAATAGCTCCTCATATTTTCGCTTTGTTATTCCGTAATCCCTGTTCAATGCTGTTGATTCAGCTTCAATCTGCGGTATAAGGTCTACTTTGCTCTCCAGCTCACCGATTTTCCTTTGTAAATCCATTTCTTTTACCCGGTAGGATGCTATCTGGCTTTCCAATCGGCTCGCTTCTAATTTTATTTCCCGGTTGAGGTCAGAAAGAGGCTGGTTTTGGTCATTACCATCAGCGCTCAGAAAAGCTTCAATTTCTTTTTTACGAGATGCTTCTAAACTG
This sequence comes from Gammaproteobacteria bacterium, assembly GCA_022447525.1. Classification (GTDB taxonomy): domain Bacteria; phylum Pseudomonadota; class Gammaproteobacteria; order Arenicellales; family Arenicellaceae; genus Arenicella. The sequence goes on along the minus strand of JAKVBA010000194.1, from coordinate 1,564 downwards.
TCTAGCAGTGATTTCGTCTCTACGACATCAGGGTGAAGCTCTGTGAATCTAAGAGATAGCCTATCTAGTTCTTCTTCGAGCGACCTTATTCTCTCATCGTAGCGTGTGCGCAGAGCAGGTTCATCTTGATTAGTCACTCCGAAGCTGTCATTTCGTTTTGCATTGCTGATTTGCTTTTTTAATGAGTCAGCTTGTTGTTGAGTTTGCTTTATTTGAAGTCTGGTAGATTCTAATTCATTGTTTAAGTTTTGTAGGCTTGAATAATATGTTCCAGCCAATGGTAAAATGTCGTTGTACTGCCGTTTGAAATTTGCAAGTCTCTGCTCTGACTCAGCGAGACGTGATTCATATTCTGCGATTTGCTCATCCAAAAAGCGCCCAGCAGTATCAGTGTCTTTTCTGTTATTTCCTAGTGCCCCCTCTACAAATAAGTCCAGAGTCTCTTGAACAACCCTCTGAGCAACGGATGGCTCTTCATCAGAGAAAGAAATATAATAAATGTTATCTCTTCGAGTAGAGGATAATCGTATTTTATTTGAAAGGTTTGTTACTAATGCTTCGAATTCTCCTTCCGTAGAAGTAGTTATATCAAGATCACTTTCTCTGGCTATTTTCTCTACATTACTTCTACTCAGTAGTGTTTTAGCCATCATCTGAATTTCTTGGTCGGGATTCGTTTGAATCGTAAGACCACGAAGCAGAGGTTGTAACACTGAGCGCGTGTCCACAAATACTTGCGCTTTAGATGAATAGACATCGGGAAGGCTAGCAACATACAAAAAGCCAACAGGGCAAATGAGCCATGAAAAAATAATCACATAACGTTTTTTTATCCATACCCCTTTAACATAATCAAGGATTTGAATTAACGTTTGTTGTAAGTCCTGCATTTTATTATTTGTTCCGTTTACTGCTTTACAACTAGAACCAAGCTTCTGGGATGATAACGATATCACCAGGCAGCATATCGACATTTTTTGAGATATCGCCGTCTCTAATTAAATCGTCAATATTTATTTCGAAGGTTTTTTGCTCACCGTTCATAACCCTCACGAGCTTTGCATTGTTTCCATCTGCAAATTCAGTAAGACCGCCCACTGCTATCATCAGATCGAGGAGCGTCATGTGTTCCGAATAACTCACAGCACTGGGGTTTGTGGCTTCGCCAATTACGCGAACTTGTTCGCTAAGAGGGCCACTAAAATTGTTTACACTTACCGTTACTCTAGGGTTATTTATGTATGTGGAAAGTTGCTCTTCAATCTCTCTAGCAAGCATTGTTGGTGTTCTGCCCGCAACGTCAATATCTTCAACTAATGATGTAGTTACTTTGCCATCGGGACGAACGATGAAGTTACCGGAGACTTCAGGGTTTCGCCAAACAAAGATTGTCAACGAATCGCCAGGGCCGATAAGGTATTGGTAATCGTTCACATCAGTCGTCAGGGAAGGTCTAGTAGTTGCTTCCGGTAAAACCCCAGTGTTACTACATCCGTTGATACCTATAAATAAAAGTGGTGCACAGCATGTTAGCAGCGTTCTAAAGCGGAACATAAGAGATCAT
>JAKVBA010000193.1 GCA_022447525.1 Gammaproteobacteria bacterium | reverse complement strand
TTGGAAAGTCCAATACGATAATGCCAACGAATGCTCTGATGCCCATGGATTGAGCGGTTTGTGCAACGACATCGGGGTAAAAATACATGTCGTTGAAGCAAGTCGTGCCACTCAGTAGCATTTCAGCAATGGCTAATTCGGTGCCGTCACGCATAAATTCTTGATTCACAAATTTGGCTTCCGCAGGCCAAATGTGCTCGTTTAACCATGTCATCAATGGAACGTCATTCGCTAAGCCTCTGAAAAGATTCATGGCAGCGTGTGTGTGTGCATTGATTAAACCTGGTATCAATGCGTGGTTCTCCAAGTTTGTGAAGTTGACGTTACTGTATTTTTTCTTAGCTTGATCAATGGGCAAAATCTCGATAATTGAACCACCCTCAATCACTACTGAATGGTCCTCCAACACTATATTCCTTGGGACTATGGGCACTACCCATTTTGCAGAAATGATTTGAGTGTTGTTTTTCATGTTGCCGATTAGAAGCTTTTCTTTTCAGAGTCATTCATACAGTGGATTGAGATTGTAATATATACTACGTAAATTAAACTAACCTTTTGCCGTTATAGATCGATTTAATCGGTTTTGGCGTGCTTCTAAACTTATTGTAGTTCTGAAAGTTTATGCATATTTTAATCACTGGGGCGGCGGGCTTTATTGGTGCTGATTTGGCTTTGAGGCTGTTGGCGAATGGCCATTCTTTAATCGGTATAGATAACTTCAATAGTTATTATGACGTTAAATTAAAGCGAGACCGAGTTGCTCGCGTTGAGAACTCCGAATTTTCAGAGTCATTCAAGTTAGTTGAAATGGACATCGTTGATCGTCAGGCAGTGTCAGATCTATTCAAAGAAAATCACTTCGATTGCGTGATTAATCTAGCTGCTCAAGCTGGCGTTCGTTACTCTATTGAGAACCCCCATTCGTACATAGACTCAAACTTAGTCGGTTTCGCAAATATATTAGAGGGGTGTAGGCATGCAAATGTTCCGCACTTGATCTACGCATCGTCAAGCTCAGTCTACGGAGCAAATAAAAACTTTCCCTTCAGCGAACAAGATCCGGTCGATAATCCAGTTTCACTCTATGCCGCTACAAAAAAAGCAAACGAGCTGATGGCACATAGCTACACATCTTTATACGGAATTCAGTGCACTGGGCTAAGGTTTTTTACGGTTTATGGGCCGTGGGGTAGGCCTGATATGGCGCCTTTTCGATTCGCCTCGAGGATGATGCGCGGGGAACCTATCCCGGTGTATAACAACGGCAATATGATCAGAGATTTCACCTACATCGATGACATTGTAGAAGGAGTAGCACTTGTTGCTGAGTCTGCTAGCCGAGAGGGTGAATACTCAGTTCTAAATATTGGAAGAGGCGAGCCCGTAGAGCTAATGCAATTTATCCAGTTTTTAAGTAAGTATCTTGGTGTTGAAGCAGATATTAATTATATGGGCATGCAAGATGGAGACGTCCCGAGAACAATGGCAGATACCTCCAAGCTGCGGGACCAATTTGGCTACCAGCCAAAAATATCAATTGATGAAGGCGTGGAGAGATTTGCAAAGTGGTTTAGGAATTACTATACATGATGCCGATTTTTTTTCATGTCGAGTCGCATATATGGATCTTTGTTTTACTTGTCCTAAACGGCTCCTTTATTCACGCTGCTGTATATAGCGCCTCGCAACAGTACAGAGAGCTAACTCGACAGTTCGAAGCTCAAGTAATAATGAGTTTCGCTTTTTCCTTAGCTTTGAATGGCCTAGTCTTGCTGAGTCTAGATATTCTCCATGTGCCATTCTCAAAGGCAATCTACCCGCTTTTTATAATTTGGGTTAGTGCCTTATTCTTCGCCTTTAAGAACAGGCTATCGAGTTTTTATGCTTGTGACATCAGTTTGCCCGCTCTGATTTTTTATGTTTTGATGTTTGTTATCTTGTTTTATAACGGGGGAATGATCGATCAAATTTCAGATGCTTGGTGGCATATGTCCCTAGCAAATAAAATTGGATTAGCTAATTCATTCACCTTGGAATATGGACATTTAACAGGAGCTCCGGAGCGTTACTACCCGCCGCTCTGGCACGGAAATTTAGCTCTATTGCGAGAGCTCTCTGGGC
>JAKVBA010000192.1 GCA_022447525.1 Gammaproteobacteria bacterium | reverse complement strand
CCTTGGAACAACAATGGCGAGCACAAAGGCGTAAGAAACTCTCGATGTAATTGGTCGGCTTGTAACCCCGCCCATCGCCCTTTTCCGTAATAAATGGCAACGTCTACATCGTCTTCTAAAAAGCCTTCGTCAAAATCCACCGCTTTGATTCGAACATCGATATCTGGGTGCGCAAGACTAAATTTATGAATACGGGGTACCAGCCATTGGCTTGCAAAACTCGGTGGCATCGCCACGGTAATTGCGCCTTTGCTCCCTTTTGCTAATAACCGCTCTGTCGCTTCTTGGAGATGCTTAAATATATCTTTCAGCTCCAAAAAATACGCCTGTCCTTCTTCAGTCAGCAGCAAAGTTCGATTTCGACGAAGAAACAACTTCATCGATAAAAAATCTTCTAACGCTTTTATCTGGTGACTCACCGCAGCTTGAGTCACAAAAAGCTCATCGGCGGCTTTTGTAAAACTCAAGTGTCTCGCTGCTGCCTCAAAGGCTTTGAGCGCATTTAAGGGGGGTAAACGTCGATGCATATAAACTTTTCAACCCAGTGTGACCAAAGCATGACAAAAGCATTAGTTTTTCTAATGACCACCCATACTTTAACTCGTTTTATTTTTAACCCAATACTGACTACTATTTACCCGAAATTTAAAAAGAACTTTGAATTTCAGCGTTTTATACAGCTTACTTGTTAATCATTTTAACAAAAAGCAACATATTTTTAATTATTTTTATTAGGTGTGAAAATGAAAAAACTACTACTAGCTAGCGTGTCTGTAATGGCATTCGCAAGTGCCGCTGCAAATGCTAACGCACAACCAGAAAAGATCAATCTTCAATCATTAATTAACACTGCAATGACCAGCGTTAAAATGGCAGATGTACTGCCTGAAAATGACGCACACATTCTTGTTAGAAAGCAGTCAAAAGCAATTTTGGCAGAAGCTGTGCAGATAAAACTGCATGAAAATCTAATTGCTATGAGCAAACGTGAAGAGCGCGTGACCGTCGCAGAAAGCGAATAAGCCACTCTCACACCTGATACGCATGCCGGTGCACGCACCGGCATACGCCATCAACCTTACAAGATAACTAACGTCACTTATCGCTTAGGTATTACTGGTATCTAACGCATCAAAGCCTTTTACAAGTTCATCTAACGCTTTCATTTGCTGTAAATAAGGCTCTAGCTTAGCCAACGGCAATGCACACGGTCCATCGCATTTTGCCTCTTCTGGATTAGGATGTGCTTCAATGAACAAACCTGCAAGGCCAAGTGCCATGCCACTTCTAGCTAATTGCGCAGCCTGTGCTCGACGGCCGTCAGCTGATGTTGCACGCCCACCAGGCATTTGTAATGCGTGAGTTGCATCAAATATAACTGGCGCATATTCCTTCATCGCGTCCATACCCAGCATGTCTACCACAAGGTTGTTATATCCAAAGCAACTGCCGCGCTCGCATAAAATAACATTGTCGTTACCCGCCTCGCTTAGCTTGCCCATTATATGTCGCATCTCATGAGGGGCTAAAAACTGAGGCTTCTTAACATTAATTACATTACCGGTTTTCGCCATAGCAACCACCAAATCTGTTTGACGTGCTAAGAAAGCCGGAAGCTGAATAACGTCTACCACTTCTGCCACTGGGGCTGCTTGATGGGGCTCATGAACGTCAGTAATTAACGGGACGTTAAACGTCGACTTAATTTCTTCGAAAATGCGCAAGCCTTCTTCCATTCCTGGTCCGCGATAAGACGTTACCGAAGAACGATTCGCT
>JAKVBA010000191.1 GCA_022447525.1 Gammaproteobacteria bacterium | reverse complement strand
GTTATAGCCGCTGATTACAGCCTATCCTGCGAATGAGAACAGCTTCGCGCATTAGGGGCCTAGTAGAAGCAACCGCCGCAAAGCATATTCCTACAGGGTATTCAATAAAGCCCCGTAGGGCTTCATAGTGAGCTTTTTCGGGGCGTTTTTGTCTTCAGAGAGTCTGACAAGAGTGTTGTGTTTAGTCCGACTTACCAACACGGGGCCTGGCAATTGTCCTGTCAACAATAAACCCACCCTGACGGTAATTTCGCCCACCGTGACTAGGCCAATATCCCTTCACCGTGGGCGTTTGATTGTGACGACGCTCTTGATCTCGTAAAAATGGGTTAATTTTTTATTGAGCTGGTAGACACCAGCAAACTCAAATGCCATAAGGAGTAAACATTTACTGTAGTTTAGTACCGTTTAAATAGCAATTTTTAACGACATAATTATATGTAGATTAATGAGAGACAGACAATGATTTTTAGATTCTTAACCTTGGTAGCACTGCTACTTTCGGCAAGTGCATTTTCTCAATCGGGCCCTATTGTGTGTGAAGATTGGGCTGACGAGTGTGACTCGGATGGATTGCCTAATAATAGGCCGATTGTCTATTATCCTCCTCCTGAGCCTATAACTGCTCACAGCGCCGTGGAATGGTGTAGCGACCAAGGGTGTGTTATCGGTGATTTGAACCCTGCAGACAACGTTCTAACGATTTATACGACTAATCGTGATGTCTTCATGGATATTCTGATGTCTGAGTTTAGATCACTGATGCCATTTAGCTTGCGTACTGCCGTTATTTCTCAAAACGAGTACAATATCCGGCGAACTCTACGGGAAGATGAAATACAAAAGCAGCTAGATAAGTTAAAGGCTGGCGGGTATCAACCCATCGACGTTATTGGCTGCGTTCTAGAGGGTGCCGCCTGTAGTGGAGCTATTAAAAATATCAAAAGGCCATGGCATGTGCCCATGGCGGCCCTCGTCTGCCTAAACTCACTTGTTAAGTGTAGGCAGTTGGACCTCGCGCAAAAAGACAGGCTGAGACAAATCGAGGCTTTGAATCGAGAGCTGCAGGGAATTATCGCAGAAAAAGAGTATAACTCTTGGGAACCAACGGATTTACCCCAGATTAGGGGAGATGCCTTTCCAGATTTTGTAACATTTGGTATCAAGTGTGTGGCCACAGAAACTTGTATAAACGAGCACTACTACTGCAAAAAAGTAGTCATATGTCAGGGGCAATAAATGAGATCTCTATTTACTATAATGCTTGCTGTTTTGATTTCGACCAATACGTTGATCGCTGAGGAAGAAGTAGTACGCAATTTTGAGTCGAAAGAGGAGTTAAGACGGCATCATGAGGAAATCATCGAGTCTGGAAAGATGCTAATTCTTGAAAAAAGCATCGAAGAGTGCGCTGGAAGTATCTGTACCATTGTCGAGCTAGACGAGCGTATAGACATGGTCAACTTTTATACTAAAAATGAAACGATGTACCCGCTTATCAAAGTCATCATGTCTATTGCGGAAGCATACATGTGGTTTACGTACGATGATAAGTCGTCAATCGATGTCTTTTTGGTCTCAGACCAAGAATATGCTATTCGGCAAAGCAATATTTCCTACAAGTACGATCCAGAATCAGGTGAAATGGTAAAAATTGAACCACCTAAAATGTAGGCAATGGGAGATAGGCGATGGTTTTTAGATTTGTAACTATAGCAGCGCTACTGATTTCCGGCGTAGCTTTGGCTGGAAAGCCGCTATCCCAGGGCTAGGGAGCTGAAGAGTCAGATACTTTAAAATACTCTACCCCAATTGTTGGTCAACTCACTGTCGGGCAGCGAAAAGGCTTGGCAGCTATGGGTGCAACCAACGAGCAAATCAATGTACTGGCGGATCTGGCAGCAGTGGCTGAGATAATCGACATCACACTAACCCGTAAGATTGATAGGGTGACTGGTGAGAAGTCAAAACCTCTATGCGACCTGGGTGCGAAGATTAATCACGTAAGTAAACAAACAACCGACGACTATAAAATTAAAGGGCCCTGTCACGAGGTCAAAAATATACTGCTCCTACTAAGAGGCTAGCCTCCAAGGGTCCAGAGCCCTAGTTACGGGCGCTTATGCCGCGCCCTCATTAAACCTATTAAGA
>JAKVBA010000190.1 GCA_022447525.1 Gammaproteobacteria bacterium | reverse complement strand
GATGCGACACCCTGATACACAAGAGAAGCTTAATAGGCATGCGTATTATCTGGCAAGGCTGTTATATGCTGATGACAGAAGCGCAAGAGTGCACGTGAAAGCTGGCGTTATGGCGGTAATGATAGAAAAGGATATTGACGTTCCTGATATTACGCTAGCCAGGTTAATCAACTGCGCCATAAAAGAAATACAATCGCCGGTTATGCGCCTTAATCGCGAAACACGTGAACAAGAAGTTAAACCGATAAGCAAGAGTGAGATATGCCGTAGGCTACAGATTAAGGGAACAAAACTGCCTAGAAAAATCGAAGAAGCTTATGGCTTGATATCTCAACAGCTTCACGATTGGAACAGTGATGCACTACGGCATGTTAACGCAACTATGCGAGAGGATGAAGCGGCATGAGTGAACAGAAATTAAAGCCTTGCCCATTCTGCGGCAGTGAAGCGGGAATGGAAACGGGTATTGTTCAAGGTATGTTAAGAAGCATGATTGGCTGTACTGGATGCCCCGTATTAATATCACCACATAGAGATAAAGAGCAACTTGTTAAGGCTTGGAATACGAGAGCAGGTGAGCAGGATGAATGAGCAGGAACTTGAAGAGTTTGTAAGGGAGTCTCGCAAAACTGGGCGACTTCTTAATCTGGCAATTGTAATAAGCATTGCTTCGCTAGGGCTTTCAATTTTTACATTGATTTGGAGTTAAATGGTTTATGAATAGCGAACTAGCAAATAACGACATTCGCCAGGCTATTGATGAAGCGGTAGGGCGGTATTACAACAACCCAGTAAGGCAGGGTGCTACGCATGTAGATGGATTTGGCTGCTATTACAAGCATGAGTTGGGCGCGTGGTATCGCAAAGCGCCACAAGACAAGAGATGGAACGGCATTTGGGAAATTTCAGAAAGTCAACTGAGTCAACTGGGAGTAGAGAAGTTATGAAACAGGATAGAGCATCAGACGAGTTAATATCAAAACTTCCTGAGTATTTGTTTGAAACGCACCGAAAGGACCCGTCATTTTACGACCTTGTTAGGCGTTCGGCAGAGACGTGTGACAATTACACACAACTTCTTGAAAAAGTAGCAGAGCATTGCGTTAAACTAAAGCAAGCGGAGGACGAAAGGGCGATGAGGATTAACTTAGATAAACGGCTAGCAAAATTAAACAGGCGGCAGTATATAGAGTACATGCTAGGCGCTAGCGAGGACTTCCAAGACGGTTACATATATGGAAAGCAATCAACCCTTGGCTTTTTCATTTGGGCTGTATCTTTCAGTGCAACGATTGGCTTTTTGCTCGGTTGTATTTTGTTATAAATGAGCAGTTGACTCATTACCGAGCTTTGCTTAATATATCCCCATACTAGCACTATTTCACTTGAAGCCCTGACCTAACCAGTCGGGGCTTTTTTTATGGCTGAAATTTATGTTCCCCTACGGCAAAACTTCACAAGCGCGTCTTGATACGTGCCATGTTGATATTCAAACGATATTCAACGAAGTGAAGAAGTATATTAATGCGTCTATCTTTTGCGGTCACCGTGGTAAAGAAGATCAGAACAAAGCATTTGCCGATGGTCTCAGTCAATTAAAGTGGCCTCACTCCAAACACAACAAAATCCCTTCACTCGCCGTTGACGCTGGCCCTTATTTCGTAGAGTTAAGCAACACAGACTGGAAAGACGAACTGGCTTTTGCTGTATTCGCTGGTCATGTCATGTGTATTGCTCGCCAGTTATACAAAGAGGGCAAGATCACACACCTACTTCGATGGGGTGGTGATTGGGATATGGACGGTAGAAGCCGTGATGAGCGTTTCCGCGACCTGCCACACTTTGAATTGTACAAGCCATAGGGTGAGATAATGAATTGGTCAGACGTAGGAAGCTTTCTAAAGCAAAATCAAAAAGGCGTAGCCGGGTTGGTTGGTTCGCTATTAACGGGCAATGTAGTGGGCGCGGTCAGTGCTGGGGCTTCGATGGTTGCTCAGGCAACGGGAACGACAGACCCCGATCAGGCATTAGCGACACTGCAAAGTAACCCCGATGCAATGGTGAGGCTAGAAGAAATCGCCGCAGCGCGTGAAGCTGAAGTAAATCGACACCTTGAATCAGTCATGGCGTTAGAACTTCAAGATAAACAGCGTAGCCATTCAGAGACACAGCAAACTATTCGCAA
>JAKVBA010000019.1:23643-30491 GCA_022447525.1 Gammaproteobacteria bacterium | reverse complement strand
TTCCCTTGAGACTTTAATCTATTGTATTCGATGACTAGTTTTTCATAGGTATTCAAAAGAGCCAGCTTGTTGGGATCATCTGAAGCTTCTGCCAGTGGCTTTATTTCATGGTAGAACTTCTCTACTTGATCGAAACGACCTAGCTCAATGTAGACGTCCATCATTCGATTTAAACTCGATAGAGCAAGGTCATTTCTGCCGATTTCTTTTGCTGCTTCTTTCGCAAGTACTAAGTAGATTAGGGTACTTCTGTAGGCGCTTATTTTTGCTTTACCCTCTAAGTGGCGCGTGAGTGTTCTGTAGGTTCCAGAGAGCGAGGCATAAAGTGACCAAACAAGAGGGGCGTTGATCTTGTCTTTATACTCTTGCACGTCATCTAAGAACTGGTTTTCTAGAGCAAAAGCTTCGTCTCTCATCCCTTTTCCCAGCATCCTTGTCAGTATGTTGAGTCGAGCTGAAAGTACATCTGAAAAAAAACCTTTCTCAAGTACTTTTTGAAGATATTCAGTCTCGAATAATTTTTGCACTTCGAGAGGGTTTTCACTTTGTGTTGCGTACTGACTAAAAAAAAGCCCAACATAACCCACTCTTGCACCACTGTTTAGCTCAGCGTCGGCTAGCATTCGGAGTTCTTTCAGGTCGGTAATTTCTTTGTTGAATTTAAGTGGTTTGTTCATTGTTGAATCGGTTGTATTCTTATGGTTCGAGTAATTTGTGCTCTGGGTGCTTTTAGCGGCGTACGCGGTAGTAAGGAGGCCACCTGCGATCAGAACCAAAAAAATATTAAGTCTTGTCATATCCATTAAAACTAATTTGTAGCAATCAACAAAGAAATTAGCCCAACCACTGAAAAGACCCAGAGCATTCCATTTGTATTTCGAAATTGTTTGGCGGTTAAAGCTACAAAGATCATCGCCAACACTGGAGGAGTAAATATTTTTGCCCCGAGCAGCCAATTCATGTCTGCAAAGAAATCATGTCGGTTGGGGTTGTATCCGAACCTCATAACGATCAGGCCGATGCAAACAATCGTGAAGCATAAAAAGCGATTTAAGTCACTGATCGGTTTATTAGTAGTAGTGTCGGCTTTTTTATATTTAGTCATCTTGTTTCCCTTTGATTTGAATTGATATTCCGATTTTTCTTAACGAAACAATTCTAAAAAGCCAACCCCGCTGCGGCGTACGGCTCCACTCGGTTGTATAATTTGATTAAAAGCTTCAATGCTCTAAGTAATACAGCCATAGAAAAGCTAAGCTTGAAAATAATATCTGAGTCCCCATTAAATTACTAATTTACTCTCTTCGAATCCATAGCCCTCTGATTCATTCTCATTATGCCTTTTCTTATTCTTGTAGTTCTGTTTGTTGGTGTGCCCATACTTGAAATCAGTTTGCTGTTGAAAGTCAGTAGTGCCATCGGTGGCTTAAGAACGGTTCTTTTTGTGATTTTTACCGCTGTTCTGGGAGCTTATCTGGTAAAGCAGCAGGGCATAGCGACGTTTGCTAAGTTCCAGCAAGAGGCTAACTCTGGGCAGTTGCCTGCGCAATCTATGTTGGAGGGAATCGCCTTACTGTTTGCCGGAGCGGTACTTTTAACTCCGGGCTTTTTCACCGACGCGATAGGTTTCAGTTTGTTGATTCCTGCCGTGAGAAGAGCGTTAATTGCTTATTTTGTGAATCGTGGCCTGGTTATGACGCAGTCGGCAAATTTCAGTTCTGGGTTTGAATCACGGTCTTCTTCTAATAGTTCTGTCATAGAAGGCGAATACACTGACCCTGACAGAGGGGATAAATAGCTATAAATTAGTCTTTCAGGTGCTTGACTTTCTGTAGCTCGGCCCTATTATTAGCACTCCAAGGCGGTGAGTGCTAAAACTCGCCACATTTTAATTTAGTCCAAATCATTTTCTATTTTTGGAGGAAAACGAATGGCAATTCGTCCACTACACGACCGTGTATTAGTTCGTCGTAACGAAGAAGAACAAACTTCAGCTGGCGGCATCATCTTGACTGATTCGGCAAAAGAAAAGCCAGTTCAAGGCGAAGTAATCGCTGCTGGTAACGGGAAAATTTTAGACAACGGTGACGTTCGCGCGCTAGACGTGAAAGTTGGCGACACTGTGTTGTTTGGTAAGTACGCTGGCACCGAAGTTAAGGTTGACGGTGAAGAGTTATTGGTAATGAGAGAAGACGACATCGTCGGTGTTGTGGAGTAAGAACTGAGCCTTTGCCCTCACTCGGCGTTGTAATAAATGCTCAGTCGGTTACGTACTGCACGTACGCTCCCTCCCTGCGCTTTCTTACGCCTTGATTGAGAACAAACTCTCAGCTCCACACAATCTCATATATATAGATTTAAAAATTTAAGAGGAATTTGATATGTCAGCTAAAGACGTGAAATTCGGAGATGACGCTCGCGCTAAGATTTTAAGCGGCGTTAACATTTTGGCAGATGCCGTTAAAGTTACACTTGGCCCTAAAGGTCGTAACGTTGTTTTAGACAAGTCGTTTGGTGCACCTACTGTGACTAAAGACGGTGTGTCTGTAGCAAAAGAAATCGAGTTGGAAGACAACTTCGAAAACATGGGCGCGCAGTTGGTTAAAGAAGTTGCTTCTAAAACTAACGACGTAGCTGGTGACGGAACAACTACGGCGACTGTATTGGCGCAAGCGATGGTTCGTGAAGGTTTGAAAGCGGTTGCTGCTGGTATGAACCCAATGGATCTTAAGCGTGGTATCGATAAAGCGGTTGCCGTTGCTGTTGGTTCTTTGCAAGATCTTTCTAAGCCATGTGAAGACGCTAAAGAGATTGCTCAAGTTGGTACAGTATCAGCTAACTCTGACGAGTCAGTTGGTAACATCATCGCTGAAGCAATGGACAAAGTTGGCAAAGAAGGTGTTATCACCGTTGAAGAAGGCCAATCTTTGGAAAATGAGCTAGACGTGGTTGAAGGCATGCAGTTTGACCGTGGTTACTTGTCGCCATACTTCGCGAACAAGCAAGACACCATGACGGCTGATCTTGAGAACCCATTCATCTTGTTGCACGACAAGAAAGTTTCAAACATCCGTGATTTGTTGCCAACGCTTGAAGCGGTTGCAAAAGCAGGTCGCCCATTGTTGATCATCGCTGAAGATGTTGAAGGCGAAGCGCTTGCGACTTTGGTTGTGAACAACATTCGTGGCATCGTAAAAGTATGTGCTGTTAAAGCACCTGGTTTTGGTGATCGTCGTAAAGCTATGTTGGAAGACATTGCTATCTTGACTGGTGGCCGTGTGATCTCTGAAGAAGTTGGCATGAGCCTAGAAGGCACTACGCTTGAAGATTTAGGTTCTGCTAAGCGTGTTCAAGTTTCTAAAGAGAACAGCACTATCATCGACGGTATGGGTGAAGCGACTCAAATCTCTGACCGTGTTAACCAAATCCGCGCGCAAATCGAAGAGTCTTCTTCTGATTACGACAAAGAGAAAATGCAGGAGCGTGTTGCTAAGCTAGCTGGCGGTGTTGCATTGATCAAAGTTGGCGCTGCAACTGAAGTTGAGATGAAAGAGAAGAAAGCACGTGTTGAAGACGCGTTGCACGCTACTCGCGCTGCTGTTGAAGAGGGCGTAGTGCCCGGCGGCGGTGTTGCTCTTGTTCGCACATTGGCAGCAGTTGCTGAAGTTAAAGGCGACAACGCTGATCAAGACGCTGGTGTTAAAGCTATCCTCAAAGCAATCGAAGCTCCTTTGCGTCAAATCGTTGATAACGGTGGTGACGATGCGTCAGTTGTTCTAAATGAAGTTCGTAACAACGAAGGTACTTTTGGTTACAACGCTGGCTCTGGTGAGTACGGTGACATGATCGAGATGGGTATTCTTGACCCAACTAAAGTAACTCGTACAGCGTTACAACACGCAGCCTCTATTGCTAGCATGATCATCACTACTGAAGCGATGGTAACTGATGCACCAGTAGACGCGGCAGCAGCAGCTCCTGCAATGCCTGATATGGGCGGCATGGGCGGCATGGGCGGTATGATGTAAGCTATTTACAGATACTGCTCGGCAGTTAGCCCTCTGGCTAACTCTGCTGAAAAAATAGAGCCTCACGATTTTTTTCGTGGGGCTTTTTTTATGCATAAAAAAGCCGGCCAAAATGGGTAAGTTTTTGGCCGGCACTCAATAGGTTGGGTTGCAGTCGTCCATGTATGGACATTGGTCAGGACTCGAATCTAACCAAAACCGTCCATGGAATCTGCTGATAACAACTGTCTTAACACTCCCTGCGTCACCTCAGCTGTTGAAAATAGTTTATGTATTTAGTCAAAGTCAGGAATCACCCCTCGGGGTGAAATTAATTCTTATTTTGCCAATATTTTAGACGCCATAACTAATTTGTGTCATGAGAGCCCTTTAATTCACCCAAATGGGTGAAGCGCAAATTAGGGTCAGAGTAAAAACTCATGGCGTACTCAATATGAGAAAGCAAATAAAAAGGAGATCGATATGGCAAGGTTGCCAAGAATGTGTATCGCAGGTGTGCCTCAGCATGTAATCCAACGAGGTGTGAATCGTCAGCCTTGTTTTGTAACAGATGTAGATAAAGCGGCTTATGCCAATTGGCTATACGAGAGCTCGATAAAATACGAGGTTGCCATACATGCTTGGGTCTTCATGACCAATCATGTTCATTTATTGGTAACTCCCAGTACGCCCGATGGTATCTCTAAAATGATGCAGGCTCTTGGTCGATACTATGTAAGGTACTTCAATAGGGCTTATGAAAGAACAGGAACTCTGTGGGAGGGACGATTTAAATCTTGCGCAGTTGATGCTGAGAAATACCTTCTTCATTGCTATCGATATATAGAACTGAATCCCGTCAGAGCGGGCATGGTAAAGAGCCCAGAGGAGTATAAGTGGTCTAGTTATGCCGTGAATGCCTTGGGCAAAGAAGCGATGCTATGTACACCTCATAGTTTATATACACAGCTGGGAGGTAATACTCATGAGAGGGCCGCAGCATATCGTAAAATATTTCGAGGGCGATTATCGTCAGAGTTTGTCAATCGATTAAGACAGGCTTCCAACAAAGGAATGGCTATTGGTAGCGAGGAATTTGTGAGCGAAATTGAAGCGTTATCAGGTAGACGCATGCGACCATCAAAGCCTGGCCCAAAAGGCAAGCATGACTAACACAGAGGAGTCAGAGTTTTTACTCTGACCCCAAATTAGTTTTGAGTAGATTCACCCCAACGGGTGAAGTAGCTTCGCCAATCACTCGCTATTATTTTTTCATCGGCGATGTTCAGGATGAACGTATTGACAGGATGTTGAGTCGTTGATAGCAATGCACTCATGGATGAGTATAGGAACACGAAGTTCTCGTTGCGATGCAGTTTTGGGCCGCCTGGCATGGATGTTGGGCGGCCTTTTAATTGATGTATTAGTTACTTGAATCCCAAGTAGCAAGAGCAGCTCGCAGAGCTGTCAAGAACGCCTGGGGCTGATCCAGCATCAAATGGTGGTGCGCATCGGGTATACCAATCATGGGGAAATATTGTTCGTTGTTCGCCCGCATGAGTTCGGTCATATAGTCGACTGAGTCAGGCGTGAAGAGCATACTCTTCTCCCCAAAAATAATGGTTTTCTTTATCGGTAGTTCGTTTATAAATGCACCAATTGATGACCAATCCACCTCGGTAGACGGTGCTTTTGCGAATAAATTCGGATCGAATTTCCACTGCCAACCACCGTCTTTGGGTCTCAATGAGTGATATGCCATGAAATCAAACAGTTCTGGTTCATTTGCTTGTTGAGGAGGGGACAGAACAAAACGTGTTTTAGCAACATCCAAATTCGGATAAATTCGGTTTTGTTTTTTCGGGTCTCTTGTGCCGGGTGCTCTGAATTTATCCTGATGCTTAGCTAATATCGATGGTCGGATTATCATCAAATCGCAAATTATCAGACCTCTAAATAGCTCTGGATTTTTACTAATTGCATAACTTGCCACACGCCCGCCATAGGAATGTGTGGCAATAATGGGCTTTTGTTCTTTGTTGAAGAGCTTGAATTGATTGCAAAACTCAATGAGCTCATTGGATCTGACTTCGTCGCCGTAGGCCTCTCTCCAACCGGAATCACCCATGCCTGACATATCAAAAGCAATTACATCAAAGTTGTTGGCTAAAAATGGTGCGATAAAAGCCCAGCATCCCGAGTGCGCTAAAAATCCATGCATTAGTACCAAGCTTGGTTTCTCTGGATTTCCCCAGCGATAGTATTGAATATCACAGGAATTAACTTCGATACGGCCACTAGTACGAGGTACGCTAAACGCATCGATCAACCATTGAGAAGGGCTGTCTACCGCGGCGTTTAGGTCGTGAATGCCGTTTGCTTTTTGCTTCATTGCGTTGCTCAATTTGTCAAAATGTCTACGATAACACCTTCAATGGTGTTTTGGATGAGCACCGTTCATCGTCATCTTTGTGTCCAATTCACCCTTGGGGGTGAGGTGACAATACAGCGGGAATTGTAGGATTAACTCCCCGATAAATGGAAACGGAGTTCCAAATGGATAAACCCATCGTCGTAGGCATTAGGCCTACTGTGTTTTTGTTGCCGGATAAAACGGAATTAGAGGTGTCTTTCGTGGAATTGTACGAGGAAGAGTACGAGTATAAAGAAAATGAGAGAGAGTGTTTGAACGCATTACAGCAGTACTTGGCGAGAGTTGCTAAACGTGAGTAGTGAGAGTTAAGCCTCCCCCATGCTGTGACCATTTGACCCGGGGGGCTTCATGCTATTGATAGGTTAGCCACCCCAGTGGGCAAAAAAATACCAGTAAAATCGACGTGC
>JAKVBA010000019.1:0-23543 GCA_022447525.1 Gammaproteobacteria bacterium | reverse complement strand
AGTGAGCCGTCTGTGATTTTTACAGTGGTTTTTCTAGCTTAGTTATTTACAATGGATACCACCAGGCGAGATGTGGTCGGTATATCTTGGCACGAGGTTGATCTATTTCTAAATCTACCCTCTTTCTTCCTTGAAAGAGGGCAAATACAGCTATGAATTTACCTGTTGAATTGGCTTAATATTTAGCTGACTCATCTTTGTAGCTTAGTCCCTTGGCTGCCGCTTGAGATTTCACCGTTTGATAGATTTGATTGTCTAGTGAACGTTCGGCGTCATCCCGTTTGCTCATTTCCTCTTTTATGAAGACGCTACGCTGTTCTGTTAACTTAGTAAGTTTCTGCACCAACTTTTTACGTTTTTGTGATTTGTCTTTGATCAGCTTGTGGCGCAGGATTGGTTCTAGTTTTCTAACTTCTTTGGGTAACTCAGCCGCTGGAATATCGTCTAGTTGCACCTTTCCGGACTCAAGATCGGCCACCAATTCGTTGTCACCAGAAAAGTTTCGTTTGCCACTTTTAGAGAGATTAAATTCAGCCTTTCTAGCCACTGATGCTGGCGAGGCTGCTCGATTAAAGCGATCTGCAGCAGCCTTTTTACCTTCTTTTTCTCGCAATACCTTTGCAGACCCGTAAAATATTCTGGTGTCGTCTAGCTCCTTTGTCAGAGCAGCGATCTTCTTGTCGAATGGCGTGATCACGGCAACGGCTCCGCCACTTTGCTCGACCTGAAAATAAGACCCCTGACTTAAAGTCGCGATATCCTTCCAGCTGGCTTTTGTGCCACTTTGCTGTCCGCATTGAATAGTATTGATGATGATCCCTTTTGATTTTGCCAATTCAACAATTTCTGGGTATTGAAGTTCATCCTTGTAATTCATTTTCGGCGGGGCATCTCCGACTAAAAATATCACTTTGTATGAATTCTCTGACTGACTCCAAGACATCTTAGTGACGGCGTCATAAAGGGCCTTATTAACACTTTCTGGCGCATCGCCACCGCCCGCTGCACGATATTGCATCAGTTCTCCGTAGTTTGTATCTAAGTCGTCACTCAAATCAGATACTTTGGTTACATATTCATCTCCTCGATCTCGATATGCAACCAAGCCCATCTTCACGATGGGGGCCGACTCAGCTGAGGCCATGCTAGAAGCGATAGACCAGATGTTGTCCTTCGCAGCTTGTATTAAACCAGACATGCTACCTGTGGTATCCAGTACAAACGCCACTTCTATTTGGTTATGTTGAAGTTGTTGAGTGCTCTCGACTAACGGTGTTAATGGTTTTACCACGGGTGGCTTGGTGATCGGTAGTCGTTTGGGTAGCCCGCTTATACTCGGGTAATAGTAAATGCCAGCGCCGGTGATGGCTGTAATGGTAACGGCGGCTATTAGTTGTTTCATGATAATGCTTCCTTTGTAAGATTAAGATTGATAATTTGTTGAGACCGCTTTAGCGAACTCATTTTTCGTCGTAGCGAATGGTTTCGGTCAGTTGTCTGCTTGATGCTTCAATAATCGGAGGGCTCGCTCAGCACTGCGTCTTGCTTGGTCAAATTGAGTTTTATTGTCTGTCTTGCGGGCTATGTAACTGGGCACAATATCGTTTTTGCCTGACAGTTGTTGTCGACAAAATGACAAGGTGGGTGCAATCAATGCTTGTGCTAAGAAAAAGCTCCAAAACGACATGAATACACTTTGAGTGTGGGTTCCAACCGCAAAAGCGATAAATAGACTCCCGACTGAAAGGACGAGATCTCCAACACTGCTGATGGCGTGTTTATGCCATAGCACGGTTCTAGTAATCCAAAGCCAAAGCGTATTAAAAATAGCCAGAACGGCGATGGAAGGGCTGATTAACAGCACGACCAAACTGGACGCCAGGTAGCAAACTAATAGACTAAAACCCCCTTTTTTCAGCCCGTTCTTGCGAACCATGAATATTAAGCTCAGAAAGGTCGCAATGCTGATGCTCAAGGCCCAGGCAGAGTAGGCATCAAGTGTTATTTTGACAATGGAAAAACTGCTTGCCGCGAAAAGACTAATTAGTATTCCAACGCCAGCGGATCGTAAGAATGAGAGATAGTTCATTACTGGCCCCCTCGTGATGCGCTTTTACGGGGCTTAGCAAAGCGTTGCTTTTCCTTCAGCAATGCGATCTCAAGCTCAGCTTCTGTAATCGTCGAATCCGTTTTCGCTGCCCATTTATATTGGCCAGAACGCGAATTGTATGAATCCGCTTGTTCTTTGAGCTTGGCCAATGCGTTTTCTTGCTCACTGTTTTTAAGTTGCAGTTCTGCAATGAGTTGATTTGTCTCTGCTAACTCACTTTTAAGAGAGTCGATACAACGTGATTGAGTAATTTTCTTTCTAAGTAGCTCTCTCGCTAAATCGTCATTTTGATGCTCCAGACAGAGTTCAATCTCTTGTTGAGACTGTAGTTGAGAGTCGAGGCTCTGTGCTAATTGCTCATCGAGTCTTTTGGCGGTGTTTTGTTGGTTTACGAGCATGCACATAGTCTGATCCAGAGCACTTTCCATCTCTCGAATAGACTGCTGCAGAAGTAGATTAGGTTCCTCGATGGAATCTAAGACTGCGTGCACGTCGGCTTTGAACAAACGATTAATTCGGGCTAGCAAGGTCATGTTAATCTCCTTGTGGTGATTGATGACCTAACTGTAATTACCCTAGTTCAAAGGTTTAAGGCACACTTTGGTAAAACCTGAAATGATAAGTTTACAAACTCTTTACATATCCTGAGTTTGTTGATTGGTAGGCTGGGTTAAAATTATCGAGATAGTCAATTAATGCTTGGGTTCTGCCTATATCTACATGAACGAAAAATTCAAAATCCTGGTTGTTGAAGACGAGCAAGCAATATTAACCGGCTTAATAGATGTGCTTGTGTTCCACGGCTACGAGGTCGATGCAGCGAGTGAGGGTAACGAAGGTCTAAGAAAAGCCATGACGGGTCAATTCGACTTAGTGCTTCTAGACGTTATGCTGCCAGGTATAAATGGTTTTGAAATTTGTAACGCCATACGTGAACAAGATAAGCAGCAAGCCATCATTATGCTAACGGCAAAAGGCACAGATGACGATATTGTGCAGGGTTTACAGTTTGGTGCCGATGACTACGTTACTAAACCTTTCTCAGTTGCGCAGTTGGTGCTGAGAATCCAAGCTGTGCTGAGACGCTCTAGTGTCGCAATACAGAATCAATCCCGCATCGATTTGGGTTCAGATACATGGATCGATACCGCTAATTTATCAGGGGGCCGAAATGGAGAAGTGCTGGCATTCACACGTCGGGAGATTGAAGTTTTGCAGTATCTCGCTAGTCATCATGAGAGGCCAGTTTCAAGGGATGAGTTACTTAACAAGGTGTGGGGCTACGATCGAGGAGTGGATATTGAAACACGAACAGTCGACATTCATATTGCAAAAATTCGTCGTAAAATTGAGCTCGATCATAAGGCACCGGAACTACTAATAACGGTCAGAAGTGCCGGTTACAGGCTATTAATTTCCGGTCCTGACGGTATCTAAGGTGGCTAAGTTGTTCAACAAGACAAATAATCTTACGCGCAGACGCCGCCTAAAATGGATGATGATTGTGTTTCTATTATCCATGGCAGTCCCGTCCGCCGTTCTAGTGATAAAATCTTTGCAGCAGTTGAAATTTGAAGCATTCTTTCAAAATAGAGAGATTGCTGAGGATTTAGCTTCACGAATGGATCAGAGTTTATTTGCTTTGTTGCAAGTTGAGCAAAATAGACCATTTGGAGACTATGGTTTTTTTCAAGTTCGCGGAGAGTTAGGTGCGAATTACGTTGCTCGTTCGCCAATATCAAGCTTTCCAATGACGGATTCCTTTCCTGGTTTGATTGGCTATTTTCAAATCTCGCCTAATGGGAGTTTTTCTACGCCGTTGTTGCCCGACACCAGCTTATCGCAATCCTCCCTCGCATCAACTGAACGACAACAAAGAGAATCTTTACAAAGACAGATTCAACAAATTCTTGCGACCAACAATTTATTGTCAACCAAACCCGAAATTAAGCTGCCAAGCAAAGCCCTGGCCAATGAATATTCAGAACCGGCTTGGAGTAGAGCGATACAAGATAGGCTCGATACAGTGTCGAGCAGGGACTCAAATAAGCGGAGATTAGTGGATGAAAGTCCAAAACCTAGGTCAGTTAGTAGTGATCTCAATGCCAACGATAAGCCCAATATCGTGCAGTCGCAAGCCGCGTTCGATGACATCTCTATGCAAAACGCAGCGGCTCAATCAAAACGATTAGAACAATCCGTGCAGAAAAAGAGCCTTGGTAATATTGCTGAAGCAGAATTAGAGCCGCTTTTTGAGGACAAACTAGCTTCTCGCAAACGAGCTGAAAAAAGTCCAAGTAAAAAGCGTGAATCAACTTCTAAAGCACCGCCAGCCAACAATAGCTCTGATCAAGGGTTGAATGACACAGTTAAGGCTTTACGTTCAAAATCCGTTAGTCGTGAACCGGCTTTGGTGGCATTAGATGATTCGGCGACTGATGACATGGTGGCAACTTCTGAACTATCCACAACGTCATTACCTGAAGCAACCGCAATCAAGTTTTTTGAAAATGAAATAGATCCACTAGAACTGGCTCTACTAGACAGTGGGCATTGGGTTCTTTTTAGGAAAGTATGGAGACAAGGTCAGAGATACATCCAAGGTATGTTAATCGAGCAGGATCCCTTTCTTCGCGCTTTGTTTGAAAACGACTACCGTAGAAGCCTGGTGTATAACGTCAGTGATTTGGCCTTGGTCTATCGTGGTAATGTTCTGGCCGTTTTTCAGAGTAATCGTCGAGCTAGTCGTTTAACTAGCGCTCAGGATCTTAATGGCTCGATCTTGTATCGCTCAAAACTGTCGGCGCCTTTTGATGAACTTGAAGGTTTATACACAATTAAACATTTGCCGTCCGGAGCGGGTGGCAAAGTTATTTGGTGGGCAGGGTTTTTACTTGCCTTTGTATTGCTGCTGGGTACATATCTGATGTATCGGCTAAGTCTGCGCAACCTTAACTTGGTCGAGCAACAACAAGACTTTGTGTCATCGGTAAGTCATGAGTTGAAAACCCCGCTAACTTCGATACGAATGTACGGAGAGATTCTAAAGTCTGGATGGGCCGACGAGGGTAAAAAACAGTCTTACTATAGTTTTATTTTCGATGAAAGCGAACGATTAACACGATTGATAAATAATGTTCTGGCTTTAGCGAAAATGACTCGTAATGAGGTAGTACCTAACTTAACGCCAATGAACGTAGCCGAGGTAATTGACCTGGTGCGTTCCAAGATCGACTCGCAAGTCAAATCGGCTGGCTTTGACCTCAGCTTTGACGTCGAGCTCGATCTTCAAACCAGAATAAGTTTAGACGCAGATATGATTGTGCAAGTGATGATTAACTTGATCGATAATGCCTTGAAATTTTCAAGAGACGCACGACAAAAAAGAATTGATGTACGTATTTTTAAAGTAGGAAAGTCTCGCGTTGGTTTTTCGGTGCGAGATTTTGGGCCTGGCATAAAGAAAGAGCAAATAAATAAAATTTTTGAGCTTTTTTACCGAGTCGAAGGAGAGCTTACTCGTGAAACCACTGGCACAGGTATTGGCCTAGCCTTGGTTAATCAACTCACACAGCTAATGAATGGGCGGGTCTCCGTTGAGAATAGTAAACCCGGTGCTCGGTTTACGCTTGTGTTCCCTGCTTCAAGTCACTGACTAACAGATAGTTTTCTCAGCTTGCTAGTTAGGTTGTTCTTCTTAGCTGCGTCTTTGTATTTAGGTGTATTTAGACAACAAAATTTGCCTCTTCAATATATTCCAAATGAGTTTCGGTATTGCGAGAAAATCGTCCAGGCTGGAGATGAACCGTATTTAAAGATGGATTCCTAGCTTTATGAGAATAAAACCGGGTGGAGAAACTCGCACATTAGCTATGCACCAAAGCAAAGCTATTGGCATCCCGACTTTAATATCAATTTGGTCGAAGGCGGCGTAGTCGTCTCTTTTAAATCCGATTGGAGGTACTTGCAATTGGCAAGAGATATTGACCATGGTTTCAGCTTAAGCTGCGAGCAATAAGTTTAGCTTGTGACATTTGTCCAGTGTTTGATATTTGGGTTTCAATTCGTCAATATTCATGCCATTCACAGTCATTTTGTAAAGGAACTCAACGCAAAGAGCGATAAACTTGATAAGATCCAAGCAAAGATTCCACGATTAATAGACTTGATGGTCAGCATGTTGTGCTGGTCATGAAATGAGGAAACAACATGATAAACATAGAAATCCGAGACGAAGTAGCCTATATCGAGATGAACGATGGCAAAGCCAACGTGTTTAGTCCGGCGATGATTCAAAGCTTCAACGACGCACTTGATAAAGCCGAGGCTGAGGCAAAAGCGGTTGTGATCAGTGGTTCAGGTGGTAAGTTCAGCGCCGGTTTTGATTTGAGCGTAATGCAGCAGGGCGAACAAGAAAGATGGCAGATGATACTCGGCGGGTTTGAGCTACTTTTACGGATGTATAAACATCCTCAACCGCTGATTTCAAAGGCGGCTGGACACGCACTTGGAATGGGAGCATTTACACTTTTAGTAAGTGACACGCGAATTGGTATGGAAGGGGATTACAAAGTCGGCCTACCAGAGACGGCCGGTAATATGCAATTCACCGACTTTTTGGTGGCAATTTTGCGCGCCGAGCTTAACCCCATGTTTATGAAGTCGGCGGCCTTGCAGTCCCAGCTTTGTAATCCCAAATCAGCTCAATTGGCTGGTTTTGTGGATTTGCTGGTTCCCGAAGCCGCTTTGGAACCGACTTTGCAGAAAGCCGTGGAAGGTCTAAAGCAATTGCCGCTAAAACAATATGCACACAATAAGTTGGAGCTCAGAGCGGATGACATTAAGGTCATGGAAGAGCGCTTGGCTGCGTTAAAGAAACTATTACTTGGTGCTTAGATAAAGCAAAGTAAAGTCTGACTCGTCTTCAATCTAACAATCCCATTGAAGGCGAGCGCCCACTACAAGAGTTAATGAAAGACGTTCTCTGCGAATCTGGAAATTACTTCAAATTGCGCATCATCAAGTAGTGCGAGTGAATCCATGTTTAGTTTTAAAAACTGGTCAAATCTTTGACTGTGTTCAACCGAAGTTTTGTCGAAAACTTTCCACTCCTGAAAGATTCGCTCAGCCCAGATTACATCAAACATTACCTGAAGGTTTTTGTTGCGCTGATCCGATTCAATCTTTGTTAGAAGACCTTCAAGGATTGGACTCTCTCCTTCAAGGATATGAAGAAAATGCTCGTTATCGTGAGCCAACACACCAGTGATACCTTTTTTTCGATTATTGGTCTTAGAGGTATCTGCAATTTCGCTTACGTGCTCACATATAGTCTTGTTATCCTGAGACGCGATTTCACTTATGTAAAGTACAGTTCTGATCATCATTTTAAAAGCAGTTTGAATTCGTAGTTGAGTAGTGGATTTAATAGCCTTAGGTCTTATGTGATCTAACAATGGCCTTAATTAATACCGGCTACTAGCTACTATTTGTTCTTTTGTATTCTGCGCAATTTGTCGTATCTGCCGTTTACTGAGAACTATCGTTATATTCTTAATATGAACACCGCTCTATTTTTTTCCTCTAATTGCCGATTTAAAATTAGCGAACCGGTAAATTTTTTGTCCACTAAAGGCGGACCAGCAGCAATAGAGAAAATCATTCTCAAGGCTGAGATTGCAGTTTTAGGAATGCTCTCAATTTGGAGAGTAAATAGTTAGTTCATTATGTAAGCTGTTTAGCTGCTGGGCGTTTGCAACGGCCACTATGGCAAGATAATTGATTTTGATGACAAGAATATTGCCGTGAGCCTGATTTATCAGGCGCTTAAGACCGGATTCCCTTAATGTTGAGCTGCTCTCAGCTTAAATTATTGTAAAGAGATTGTTTTTTAATACTAAAAATCGATACTCATCGAGCAAAAAAAACCTTGGTTTGAAAAAACAAACCAAGGTCAAAAGTAAAATTAATAAGGGAGACTTATTAATTTAAAGTTGCTAAAAACATAATCCGTTACGAACCGCACATCGTTTTGAGTGCGGCAATTAATAAATCCTTATCAAAAAACGGGATGATAATAATCGGAATAAACCAAACTGTTTTGGCTGACTTTCTCATAACATACCTCAATGTTGGGCGGCTTGGCGGAGAGCCAACAGGTGATCACCCAACGACAAGAATTATAACAAAATACTGGTTAAAAAACCAGTATTTTGTAAAACAAAGTCAGTGTCTTGATGTGATTTAACGCGTGCGTTTTTTGGCCTAAAACGGATTAACGTCCGAGCATTCCCCGTGCCACAATCTCCTTCATTATTTCAGAACTACCCGCGTAGATTGTTTGTATTCGTGCATCACGATAAAAGCGAGAGATTGGATACTCATCGGTGTATCCATAGCCGCCAAATAACTGCAGACACTCATTAACGGCTTTTAGTTGCATCTCGGTCGCAGCGTATTTCAAAAGGGCCGCGTCCTCAACACTCATCTCTTGAGTGGCGAACTTTGATTTGTTTTGCTCGTAAAGGGCTCGACACATTTCCAGCTCGACTTTAACGTCGGCTAATTTGAAGCGGGTGTTTTGAAACTTGCCGATTGCTTGACCAAAGGCTTGTCGCTCGGCTACGTATTCTAAGGTCATCTCTAATGCACCTTGCGCATGACCGATTGCTTGTGCAGCGCACCCCAAGCGCTCGCGCGGCAACTCTTGCATCATATAAATAAAGCCTTTGCCCTCATCACCCAATAATGCATTTGCTGGAATACGCATATCACTAAAAAACAGTTCGGCCGTATCGCTGCTGTGTTGTCCTATCTTTTCTATCTTTTTACCCGTTGAAAAGCCAGGTAGGGAGGTATCAACCAGAAACAACGATACCCCTTTTGCACCCTGACTTGGATCTGTTTTGGCAGCAACGACGACAACATCGGCGTGAATTCCGTTTGTGATAAATACCTTGGAACCATTTAAAACATATTCGTCACCGCTTTTAACTGCCCTGGTGCGTAATGCGGCCAGATCACTACCCGCACTTGGTTCTGTCATTGCAAGTGCGGCCACGGCGTCACCGGAGACCATCTTTGGAAGCCAATGATCTTTTTGCTCTTGCGAGCCAATGTTCTCTATGTAGGGGGCAATTATATTGGCGTGAATATTGTAGCCAGAGGCTAATCCATGCAGTCCATAGCGACACATTTGCTCTTGAATCATTAGGCTGACTTCAAAGCCTGCACCTGCTGCACCGTATTGCTCGTCGAAATCGACTAACAGCAGTCCAGCGTCGCCCATTGTGTTCCAGAACTCTCTAGGCATGATGTGATCAGACTCCCACTTCTCATAATGGGGCTCGATTTCGGCCTTGATAAAACGTTCAACCATATCCTGGAACATGGTTAATTCTTCATTGTCTGTGGTGGATTGTGGTGCTGACATAACGACTCAAACTCTGGTTTAGACTAAGCTCAGTGATAAGAATATCAAAGACACGTATGCACCAGATAACATTAAAATGAATATCTGAGATTAGCCGACATCGATAAACGTCCGAAAAAATCAAAGAGGGTCAAATCGGACCCAAGTGAAGAATGCAATCGGACCCAAGTGAAGAATGCAATCGGACAAGATGATCACGAGCTGTTTTGCACCATTTTAGTGCAGTCTAGTAGGGTTACACCCTGATTTGTCTTTACTGACCCTTGATTAACTGCCCAAACGCTCTTGGCATGGCGATTGCTAATCGATTCTCAGTGGAAAGCGATGTTTATTCTGGGGTTGCGCTTTTTAAGAACAATAAATAAAACATGGAAACTTACTCCGCCAAAAAACTATGTCACCAGAACTTAATGCCACCGTCGGCCATTTAATCGATTCACATCGTTTACCAGTGCACTACGCTTATCAGTTTGGTAAATTTATCGTGCCGTTGGCCAATAGGCTGGCGTGTGCTCCAGGACCAAGAATTATTGGTATTCAAGGTTCCCAAGGAAGCGGAAAGAGCACCCTCGCGGACTTTCTAAAAGCCGTTCTCGAAATCGAACATTCATTATCGGTGGAAGTTGTTTCCTTGGATGATTTTTACCTCAGTAAATTTCAGCGTTCAAATCTCGCATCGACTGTCCATCCATTATTACAAACACGAGGCGTTCCCGGCACACACGATACTAATTTAATGATCAGTGTTTTCGATAGATTCAAGCAAAGTAAGTCGTTCACATTACCAAGTTTCGACAAATCAATCGATGATTTAAAGCTCAAAACAGATTGGCGAACAGTTGAATCCCAACCTGATTTACTAATATTCGAAGGTTGGTGCGTCGGTGCGTCGCCACAACACGAGAGCGAGCTGTTCAGGCCGATAAACGATCTTGAACAAATTCAGGATGCTGATAAAAAGTGGAGGCGTTACGTCAATCAGACTTTGAGTGACGACTATGCTGAGGCGTTTGCAAAAATAGATGAACTGGTCGTACTTGAGGTGCCTAGTTTTAAATGTGTTTACCGGTGGCGATCTGAGCAAGAGCAAAAGCTCATCGCTAGATTAAAGGAGGCTGGCCAATCGACAGCGAGCACCATGACAGTTCCGCAACTAAAACACTTCATTCAACATTATCAAAGACTCACTCAGCATTGTTTGACGACGCTACCAACAGTAGCAGATCATGTACTTGGTATTGACGAAGATCATCGATTCGTCAGCTTGAAAAGCGCGGCGGATAAGGAGACTCACTAAGTGAATTTTTGGGTCTCTACAGATTTGGACGGTACACTACTCGATCATCATACCTATAGTTTCGAGGCCGCTATTCCTGCGCTCGAGTTCTGTCTACAAGAATCCATACCAGTCATTTTAAACACCAGCAAAACCGCGTTAGAGGCAATCGCTATTGCTGAAGAGTTACGCTTGACTGGACCTATGATTGTGGAGAATGGTAGTGCCTTGGTGAACCTTAATGCTAATGACGACCAACCACCATTCCGTTCTCATGTTGAAAACTCAGCGCAGAGCAAGATAAAAGTATTTGGCGCTAAACGCCAAGAGATACTCAATTTTTTGGCAATGATGAGAACCAAATATGGATATAAGTTCGAAGGTTTTAATGATTGGAGCACCCAGGCTATTGCCGATAAAACAGGGCTGAGTATCGCCGCCGCAGAACTCGCTGCGGCTAAAGAATACTCCGAGCCCTTTGTTTGGCGCGACTCTCCTGCGTTGTTTGAGCAGTTTAAACTGCAGACTGAAAAGGCGGGTTTTTGTATCCTAAAAGGTGGTCGCTTTTATCATCTTCAGGGCAATACCGACAAAGCTAAACCGTTGCGATGGCTTCGACAAAACCTTGATCGTATTTTCCCTCACTTGCAGTCTGCAGCGGAATTAATCTGTTTGGGTGACAACCATAATGACATAGCGATGTTGGAATACGCTGATCGACCAGTACTGATTCGATCGCCAAAGACAGACTTTCCAAACATCGACACTGATAAGCCCTTAGTTCATACCCTTGGAGAGGGGCCGGTTGGATGGCATGAAGCAATGCGATCCATACTTGGTTTTGATCATTCAAGCACGAAAGAAAAGTAACCGGAGTGAGTAGACATGGCAGACTTTTATCAAAATGGCATCATCACCACATTACACAATCTACACCAGCGACCGTTAGAAGATCTTGAAGATGAATTGCGTCGTTTCAGAGACAGGAGACCGATGTCCCTCGTATTGCCCTCGCTTTATTCAGAGCTTGAAGGTGACGCCTTGCCAAACATTGTGGATGAGCTTAGTAAGGTCGATTATCTAACCGAGATTGTTATCGGTTTAGATCGTGCAGATGAGCAGCAATATCGCGCCGCATTAGAATTCTTTAAACCGTTGGGGCAAAGCTTCAAAGTGCTGTGGAATGATGGCCCACGATTACAAGCTATAGATAGGCGGTTACAGCAAGAAAATTTATCACCCAAGGAGTTAGGGAAAGGTCGAAATGTATGGTTCTGTTTTGGCTATGTGCTGGCCGCTGAGAAAACGCAAGCCGTGGCATTACATGATTGTGACATTGTTACTTATGATCGAAGTTTGTTGGCTCGCTTACTTTATCCAGTTGCCAATCCAAACTTCAATTACAAGTTTTGTAAGGGTTTCTATGCCCGGGTTGCTAGCGGAAAAATGCACGGTCGTGTGACTCGCCTGCTTGTTACACCATTAGTAAGAGCACTAAAAAAGGTATACGGACAGAATGACTATCTCGATTACATCGATAGCTTTCGCTACCCATTGGCGGGTGAGTTTTCGTTTAGAACCGACGTCATCAATGACCTAAGAATTCCGAGCGATTGGGGTTTAGAGATTGGGGTGTTGTCTGAGTTAAATCGCAACTACGCCAATAATCGAATCTGCCAAGCTGATATCGCTGATGCATATGATCATAAGCATCAAGATTTATCACCCGATGATGCAGCTAGGGGCCTTTCAAAAATGTCTATCGATATATGCAAAGCCCTGTATCGAAAATTGGCAACCAATGGCATTGTTTTTAATGCCGAGACTTTTCGTGCAATCAAAGCTACGTATTTTCGCATAGCGCTAGACTTCGTTGAGACCTATTACAACGACGCGCAAATGAATGGGCTTAAGCTGGATATTCATGCTGAGGAGGCCGCGATTGAACTGTTCGCCGAAAATGTATTAAACGCTGGTCAAGATTTTCTCGAAAACCCGATGGAGACACCTTTCATTCCAAGTTGGAACCGCGTTGTTAGTGCCTTGCCAGATATTTCGCAAGAGCTGTTGACTGCGGTGGAAGATGATATGCGTGAGTACGGACAGTAGAGGAGGTAAATGTGCACACGCTATTTGAACAAGTTGTAGATCATTTGAGCCGAATCTACCCAGATCAAGATCTACAGTCCATCGCTACGCGGGCAATTGAAACCATGGGAGTCAAGGCAGAACAAGCGCCGACCCCTTTGCACGTTAATAAGTGGAGTGAGAAAGACGTTTGGGTTATTGCCTATGGCGATAGCATTAAGCAAGCTGATAAAGCACCCCTTGAAACACTGCTGGAATTCACTGATCAGCATTTTGCCGACGTGGTCTCGGGATTACATATTTTGCCATTCTTTCCATATAGCTCAGACGAGGGATTCTCGGTAATTGACTACAGTCAAGTAAACGAAAGTTTAGGCAACTGGTCTCATATCGAGGCGCTGGGTAAACACTATGACTTAATGGGCGATTTAGTGATTAATCATTGCTCTCAACGCAGTCGCTGGTTTGAAAACTTCAAGCAGCGTAAAGATCCAGGTAAAGATTATTTCATGGAAGGCTCTGCAGAAGATGACATTTCGGATGTCGTCAGACCTCGCACCTCGCCCTTGCTAAGAGCAACACAAACCTTAGACGGTGAGCGTTTAGTGTGGTGCACATTCAGTCATGATCAAGTTGATTTGAATTTTAAGAACCCGGCTGTGTTCATAGAAATGGTATTAATACTCAGGCGCTATCTTGAACAAGGTATTCGCATCTTTCGTATGGACGCCGTCGCATTCTTATGGAAAGAAATAGGCACACCTTGCATTCACTTACCCCAAACACACGAGTTCGTGCGCTTGCTTAGGACGTTGATCGAGGCGCACTCAAAAAACGCCATAGTAATCACTGAAACCAATGTGCCGATGTATGAAAACTTATCCTATTTTGGTAATGCCAATGAGGCACATGGGGTGTATAACTTTCCGCTTCCACCGCTTTTGATACATTCTTTGATAAGCGGGTCTGCGGTACATTTAAAGCAATGGCAAATGAATACTCCGGAAGCACAAGACGGAACTTTCTACTTTAATTTTATCGCGAGTCATGATGGCATCGGATTACGCCCAGCGATGGGGTTGTTGGATCAATCTGAAATTGACAGCATGATCAACACCATTCAAAGCTTTGGCGGTCGAATTTCTTGGCGAGCGGTCAAAGGCGGCAAGAACGAGCCCTACGAAATGAACGTTTCTTTGTTTGATGCGCTGCAGGGCACCGTCAATGGCCCCGATAAATGGCAATTCGATCGCTTTGTTTGTGCGCACGCCATTATGCTGGCGCTTGAAGGTATACCCGGGATCTATATCCATAGTTTGTTAGCCACGCAAAACGATTACGATCGTTTAGAGCTCACTCAGCATAATCGCAATATCAATCGCCACAAATGGGATTTAGAAGCTCTGACGGTGCAGCTCGAAAATCCGGCAAGTCATCATGCCAAGGTAAAAAACACTCTGTCATCGCTCATTAAAGTGCGCACAAAACAAGCCGCATTTCACCCGAACGCCGCTCAAATCACGCTGCACCTACAAGATCAGATATTCGGCTTTATCCGGTATTCGCATGATTCCGAGCAGCATGTTTACTGTTTACATAATGTTAGTGACAAGCCTCAAACTGTGCCCACGGCTCACATCAATCTAGACCCAAACAGTCAATGGACAGACGCGGTGA
The DNA here is from genome assembly GCA_022447525.1 of Gammaproteobacteria bacterium. Lineage (GTDB taxonomy): Bacteria > Pseudomonadota > Gammaproteobacteria > Arenicellales > Arenicellaceae > Arenicella. Next base: position 8,960 of record JAKVBA010000019.1, on the reverse strand, counting down.
GTGGTGACAAGTTTGACGTTGATCAGTTTGAGTTCACGCTGCCGCCCTATGGCTTTTTGTGGTTGACTGACCATCAGTGACTACAACTGAGCGACGCTCATTGCCGACGTTAATTAAGGCTCAATTGACCCCCTTGCCTTATCCACATACACTGCTTTGCAAATAAGACAAGAGGAAGCTAGGGGTTTATGAAAAAGTTATTAGTCGTCGTTTTAGTCACAACTACGTTGTTAGGCCTTGGTTTAGTGACAATGAGCCCAGATTGGCGCCGTTTGGTACTTTCTGCACCAACCAACTCTGATATCCTGTTTTGGTCAAATGAGCAGCGAGACGCAGGATTTCGAATGCTCGATCAAGTTCCCTTTCTTATCAAAGCCCGTCAAATACCAACTTCAGGGCCCGTATGGAAACTACAAAACGGCGAGCCGCTTGATATCAATTACGACGTAGACACTTACTTCGACAAAGCCAGAGTGGCCGCGGTGGTTATTTTGCACAATGGCAAAATACGGTATGAACGATACGGGTTAGATTTCGACGAATCTGGTCGATGGACTAGCTTTTCGGTGGCTAAATCATTTACCTCGACGCTGGTTGGGGCAGCAATAAAAGACGGTTTTATCGCCAGCGTAAATGACCCAGTTTCAAAGTATATTCCGGGTTTGAAAGGCTCAGCCTACGACGATGTTACGGTAGAGCAACTTTTGACCATGTCATCTGGTGTTGCCTGGAATGAAGACTATGAAGATCCGCAATCGGATGTCGCAAAATTTAATAATCATGTTTCTGAGGATGGCTCATCGAATTTAGTTAGCTACATGAGCAAACTACCAAGAGCTCATCCTCCAGGCCAAGTATGGAATTACTCTACCGGCGAGACCAATATGATTGGTGTATTGGTTAGAAATGCCACCGGCCGCGATCTTACCAGTTATCTAAGCGAAAAAGTATGGCAGCCTATGGGCATGCAGCAAAATGCATCCTGGCTGTTAAACGAGGATGGCAGTGAAATAAGCGGTTGTTGCATTCAAGCGGCGACACGCGACTTTGCACGCTTCGGTCAGTTTTTTATGCAAGGGGCCAAGGTTAATGGTGAGAGTATCGTGCCAGATTATTGGATCAACAAAGCCTCGACCAAAAGTATGCCCATCGGTGTGGATGGTCAAGGTTACGGCTATCAATGGTGGACCTTTGATGATGGTACCTACACCGCCTATGGTATTTTTGGCCAGTCGATTTTTATCGACCCCAGTAAAAATCTAGTCATCGCAACAAACGGTAACTGGAGTACTGCGACTGGGCGCCGCGATGGCGAGCGTGCCGCTCGCGCCGCTTTCCATCAAGCCGTGAGAAACTCTGTTAACTGAGTAGTTAGTGCTTAAGATCTATGAAAATCGTTAAAACAATATTACTCTGGGCTTTAATCATTCTTTTAATCCTACTTGGGGTATTTGGACTTATGTGGGCGTTTAATGCGCCTAAAGCTCTCAATGAAAACAGTGAGACCAAACAACGTTTAGAGACCGAGCTGTTTGCACTCGACTCGGTTGCTTTGGAGTTTGTCGATGCCGATCGCTCAACGCCTGCTTTAGCTGACTTTGCAGGAGATAACAAACGAGAGTTAAAGGGCACAGTCTGGTTTCCTAAAGGTGATAGTAAGGATCATCCTTTACTGGTGTTCAGCCATGGCTTTAACAGTTACCACAAAGGTTCTGCGCATATCGCGCAATATCTAGCCAAAAATGGTTATATCGTTGCCGCAGTCGACTTTCCCTTGAGCAACGCTTTTTCACCAGCGGGCAATCCGCAACTGTTAGACATAGTTAATCAGCCGGGAGACGTCAGTGCAGTTATAGATCATATGTTGGAACTCAACGCCGACAACACCAGCCCTTTTTACCAACGGCTTGATACTGAAAAAATTGGCATTTACGGTTTGTCTCTTGGCGGGTTAACAACCGCATTAGTGTCGTTTCATCCAGACTATGTTGATGCGAGAGTAAAAGTGGCGGCAATGATGGCGCCACCTCTTGAGGCCTTCAGCGATACTTTTTACGCGAGTAATCCAGATGTCGCCACGTTGGTACTCTCTGGTAGCTTAGATTTAGTAGTGCCTGAGAAAGCCAACGCCAGTGACGTGATTCCACGCAATAAAAATGGTTGGTTTTTAAGTTTCGATAAAGGCTCTCATCTTGGGTTTGCCAATGTTAGTAATCCGCTGCGTTGGATGAACAATCCAGATGATTTTGGCTGTGCGGTAATCAACCCTGTGCTTGAAGATCTGCAATTACCCCAGCGGTGGAGCGATGTGCTACCAAATACTAACAACGTAATCCGAGATGTGATTGTGCCAGCACCGTGCCCCGATATACCCGGCCAAGCCATGAATGGCCTAAAGCAACAATGGCTTACTCGAGTAGCAATTGCTGCGTTTTTTGATATGCACTTGCGTTCCGAAGAACGTGCTCGCAAGGCTCGTGACTACTTTATCACTACTCTTGCCAAAGAAAACAACGAGTTGAATCTAATCGCGCCTCGTTAAACTTTTAAATAGGAAACAATCATGCTAACCCTGCACCATTTAGAATATTCTCAATCTTATCGAGTACTTTGGTTACTCGAAGAATTAGGCACCGAATACGAATTAAAGCTCTATGAGCGAGATAAAACAACACGGTTGGCTCCAGCCGATTATAAGGCCGTGTCGCCACTTGGAACATCACCAACCATAACTGATGGTGACCTAAATCTTGCTGAGACGGGTGCTATTTTTGACTACGTTTTAGACAAACACCCTGATTCGCCATTGCGACCAAAGGCCGATTCGGCTGCCAGAACTGATTACCTCTTTTGGATTCACGCCGCTCAAGGTTCTATGATGCCTATGATGTTGATGAGTATCGTTTTTCAAATGTTGGAAACCAAGTCGCCCGGTATTATCCGACCCTTGATTAAAGCGGTTCTGGGCAAAGCAAGGAGCGCCATGGTCAAGCCTAGAATGAAATTGCTACTTGATAAAGCAGAGGCAGATTTAGCTGCCACGGGTTGGTTTGCTGGTGACAGTTTAACCGCAGCCGACATGATGATGAGCTACCCAATCGAATCTGCCCACACCAAAGGTATGCTTGAAGGCAACTACCCAAATTGCGAAGCTTGGGTTGAGAGAATCAAAGCGTTACCAAGTTATCAATCGGCCAAAGAAAAAGACGGTAGACCAAGTGCAATTTTTCAGCTTTAAGCACACTGTGCAAATTGAAACTAAAAGGCGATAAATAGAAATGTTTTCGCACAAGGGCCGCCGTCAAAGCGGCCCTTTTTTATGCATGCCCACTCAGTGGATAAATATTTTCGTAACGCTATAATTGCCATCCATAAAAGGACAAAAATAACGATAAGAACTATGGACTACTCTGAATTTGAACACCACGTTAAACAAGCTGATCTGCAAGCCGAGAGTAACTTTAATCGGTATAAGACAAAGCTAAGACTTTTCGCCTTATTGGGGTATCTTGTAATTTTCGCAATGATGATAGTGGTCTCCAGCTTGATTGGTGGTCTTGCCGTTCTGGCTTTTCTAAGCCCTGCGATTTTGCTATTTCTAATCAAGAAGAAGTTGATCTTTATTTTGATACCGATGATTTGGATTATGGCTCGATCACTATGGGTGAAGATAGAAGCACCCAAAGGCTACGAGTTAAGCCGAGATCGATTTCCTGAACTTTTTAAGGAACTGGATCAACTTAGTAAACGCTTGGATAGCTTAAAATTACACACGGTTTTACTAACACCCGAGATGAACGCAGCGGTTGTGCAGACGCCAAGGCTTGGTGTGTTCGGATACCATAAGAACACGCTATTTCTGGGGTTAGAGCTTATGCTAGCGCTTACGCCGGAACAGGTAAGGGGTGTTATTGCGCACGATCAACGGTTGGAGAAAACTCATGTTGCAAAGATTAGACTTTAACGGAAAAACCGCACTGATAACCGGCGCTAGTTTTGGTATCGGCCTTGCAACCGCTAAAAAGATGGCGGACTACGGTGCTACCGTAATATTAGCGGCTCGAACCGAGCAGAAAATCGAGGAGGCAGCCAAAGAAATCAGCGCTAAGGGGCAAAAGGCCTTTGCGATTGTTTGCGATGTCACATCCTATCAGTCATTTTGTGAGGCGGTTGAACTGGCCATCGCAACAACCGGCCGTTTGGATTTTCTGGTGAATAACGCTGGCGTAATCGATCCAATGACATCCCTAGTAGAAAGTGACCCAGACGAATGGGTACAAGCGGTGGAAGTAAATTATAAAGGCGTTTATTTCGGATTAAGAGCCGCATTACCTTATATGCTCAAGCAAAACTCCGGGACTGTCGTCAACATCAGTTCTGGCGCAGCGGATAAGGCTTTACACGGCTGGAGCCACTATTGCTCAAGTAAAGCAGCCGCTAAAATGCTCACCAAGGCCGCTGACCAAGAGTTGCAAGGAAGCAATGTGAATGTGGTGGGCTTATCTCCGGGCACAGTAGCAACACCGATGATGGAAAAAATTCGCGAAGCAAAAATCAACCCAGTGAGCGATCTGGATTGGAGCGTTCATATATCACCAGACTGGGTGGCCGAGGGCATTGCTTTTTTATGTGGTGATGGAGGGCGTGAGTATGCTGGAACCGACTTTACCCTAAAAACCAACGAGGGCCGAAAAGCGGTCGGCTTGCCATTAATTGAATAAAAAGAGCGATTTTTAACGATGAAAATATGGGTCGATGCCGACGCTTGCCCGGTGGTAATCAAAGAAATTTTATTTCGTGCAGCGGAGCGCGCGCGCATCCCGGTTATTTTAGTGGCAAATCAGCCTATTTCTCATCCCGCATCGGACTATATTCGCACCATCACCGTAGGTCGAGGCTTCGATCTTGCCGACAATGAAATCGTACAGCAATCAAAACTAGGTGATTTGGTCATAACCTCTGATATACCATTGGCCGCTGAGGTGTTAGAGAAAGGCGCGTACACATTGACCCCACGTGGCGAACGATATACCCAAAATAACATTCAAGCTCGTTTAACGATGCGCGATTTTATGGATACTTTACGCGGTAGCGGCCACCAGGGTGGAGGTCCGCCGCCCCTAAGCGCTGCAGATAGACGAGAATTTGCAAATCAACTTGATAGACTGATTGCCAAGCACAAAGCACGGTAGATTAAATGATTCTTTTTGATAAAACACCTTTGATCAAATAACAGGGTTATTCATGTCAGTTCGCAAATAGCATCTCAGCCCAGCCTCTGTGGTGCAGAGTTACAACGTTAAGAATTGCACATTAGCGCGCAGAGCAATGTTGCTCGAAAGGTAAGCGACTGAAGTTTAAAAATCGAGGCCGGCCCTTAGAAGACTGTCCATGAAATCATCCAGGTGGTCAGAAGGGAAGAAACGCTTGGCCACCCCCAGTTCTCTGCGCAAAGGTTTGTCGTTCTCATCCTTGCTGTTCTTCTTGAACTCTTCTATCAGCTCCTTCGCTTCGAATTCGTCGTCAACTAATTCGGCCAAGCTTATAAATAAAAGCTCCATAGTGGTGCCGACGATATCGGGAAACATCATCGCTCGTCTAGCGGTGACTTTAGATTTTTCAAAGTCACGAATGCAGTAGTAGGAAACTGCTAGGTAGGCGTAGACAAAACCAGAGCAATTATTGTCTGGGAAATTTTCTAAAAAGTCATTGAACAGTTTGATGTTCTTATCAAAATTATTGGTAAAGGCATAAACTTGACCCAGTAAACAGATCGCTCGCTGTTCGCAAGGGTTGAGCTCAACGGCGGTCTCAAGATGCTTTTGAGCTAACAAAAAATCTGATTTCAACAGACTGTATTTGGCGAATGCCAAGTGAGACAGTGCGCAATGACTCTCTAAGGACATAGCCGTGTTCGCAGCATGCGCCACAGTCTGAAGTTCGTAGTAACTGTAGCTCAGCCGACCAAAACCAACTTTTTGGTAATTGCTGATCGCCTTCACTGCATGCGTTTTAGGCCAATCAGGATGAATTTGCAGAACAAGTTCGCACAGATCCAGCGATTTTTTCTGGCTCTTTGAGCTTCTGCATTGAAATAAATGCATTGCCTGAAAAAAACAACCAGCGGCTGTTTTATTCGACTCCTCATTATTGACAGCGTTATCGTGAATTAACGCTTCATATAGATGAACTGAATGACGGTATAAAGTCTTGCGTGCGGTCGAAGTTATGTTGTGTAAGCAGTTTGCTACCAGCCGACCACTGCATGAGTCGGTTTCGTGATACTTCAGGGTTATTTGAACTTCGCGACCCTCTTCTTGTGGGTCCACATCAATATTGAGGTGATAGCCTTGTTCACGTTGTCGAAGTGTCTGCTCTGGCAGTGCTGTATAAACTTTAAATACACCCCAAGCAGCGAGTAGATCTGAGAGTTTCTCTGCAATGGTCAAAACGTTTTGTGCCTCAGTTGCACTCACTTCCTTAACGTTAGTTGGCCACAATGTGATTTTAAGCTTTGGTTCTGACTCGGTGAGCGAGGAGGCTATCTTGTCTTCAAATACATCATCATAGAGCCCGGATGACAGAGTTTGATGTGAACGCAATAACATGCAGGCTTCAGTACGGTTGCTCACATCCAATCTGTAAAGTATTTTTGATATATGGGCTTTCACGGTGTTTGGAGAAATATCCAGCATCTCCCCTATATCCACATTCGAGCAGCCTTTTGCAACCAATGACAATATTTCGTTTTGTCTAGCGGTAAGTGATTCCATTATCGGGACCCATCAGTAAACATCACGCGTTGACCAATCAACCCCTTGTTTAGTAACTTTACAGTGTCACTGTAGTGCGGATGTGGTTTTATATTACTGTCTTTGACAATCGTGTGCTAGTCAAACTGTATGATTTTTTGGCATTTACCTCGAAATAACACGATTGTTTTAAAGAATGTATAAGTTGTTGATTTTCATTCGCAATAAAATATGCAGAATCTATTACCTCTTCTTATAATGGGCTAAACTTATCGGGCTAGGTAATTGCAACGATATAAAATAACAATAAACAGACCTCAATGCTGAGGTAGCAAATCTACCCCCCAAAGGAGAGCGGCAATGGCACTAAACTTTTTGACCCAAAAAAACACCCTTTGGCTACTACTTGCCATTACTCTTATTACCACTGTGTCTTTCGGCGTGGTGATGCACATCTGGGATTTTTTACTAATCGATGAGATGTACGATGCAGAGCAAATCAGTGCCCATATTTCAGCGTTAAGCGCAGAACAAAAGCAAGTTCATATCTGGACTACCGCAACGCTCGACGTACTTTACCCATTAGTTTATGGTCTACTGTTTGCGGGTGTGGCGTTAAAAGCCTTTGGTAAAAACGGCTTACTCTTGGCATTGCCCAGCTTGTTATGTATACCCGCCGATTTAAGCGAGGGTTTTGCTCAAGTAATGCTGCTATCAGGCAACGCCGATTACATGGGTTTGAAAACCGCAATGACACCCATTAAATTTGCGCTGTTCTTCCCCGGCTTTTTGATAGCCATTGTGGGTGCTGTGAAACTCTATCGCGGCAGAAATCAATCGGTTAAATAGGTAATAGTGATGAATAAATACACAAAACTTGCCCTTGGCCTACTAATCGGCCTGTTTAGTATCGACTCCGTCATGGCGGACGCCACTTACTACCTCGTGCGTCATGCTGAAAAACAACAAGACGGCACCAACAACCCCCACCTCACTGAGCAAGGCCATGAGCGTGCAAAACTATTGGCCAAACAATTAAAAGCCGCGGAAATCACCAAAATATACTCCAGCGACTACCACCGCACTCTCGAAACCGCCGAGCCATTAGCACAAGCCCTTGGCGTAGACGTAGTGCTTTATGATCCAAGTGCGCTAAAGCCATTTGCCCAAAGCCTAAAACAAGAAACCGGCACCATTTTAATAGTAGGGCACAGCAACACCACGCCCCCACTGGCGACATTGTTAAGTGGCAAAGACGTAGACCCCATCGCCGACAATGAATACGACAACCTCTACCAAATCGTTTTGATCGGCGAACAAAGCAAACTAACGCGATTTAAAATTTTTCCAATTGCTGAATCGCAATCAGAATGGGATTCAAGTTCAAAGGAATAAACCCGCAGTACAAAACCAAAGGTAATAAACAAAAAATCGTAAGCTAGCTTTCTATATTCGCGCTCATTAACTCTTGGCTGCTAAGGTTGTTTTATCAAACAACAATTAATAGTCGAGACTAAAGAATGCTCAAAGCCCGATTACTAGCCGCCCTACTATTTTTAACGTTCCCACTGCAAGTGTTAGCCAGTGCTTTGCCAGACTTTCCTTTTGTGGGGGTGCAAGGTCACGCGATCAAAGAAGTAGAACCCGATAAAGTCTCCGTTAGCTTCACTATTTTGGCTTTTTCAGAAGCTTCTGAAGAAGCGCTTGAAACAGTACAGATACGCAGCGCCGACGTCATCCAGCTTGCTCAGGAATTCAAGTTGGAACAAGACGAAGTGATTTCAATGGGCATTGATACTCAAATCAAACGCGATGTTAATCGAGATTCAGGCTACAAACGAACCACCATTTTGGGCTACGAAGTGAGCCAAAGTTTTAAGTTAGAAATAACCGACTTATCTAACTACTCAGCGTTTATAGATCGCCTTATTACCCTTGGAAACATAGACCGAATTTACCCAACTTTTGATGTCACAAACAAAAAGGAAATCGAGCGTGAACTTGTGGCCGAAGCTGGAAAAGACGCACGCCAACAAGTCGACGATTTAGCCAACGCCATGGGTGTAAAAGTTAAGTCCGTGTACGCAATTAACCAGGGCAAATCTTTTGACTATTATTTTGCTAAATTTGGTTTGCAAGAAACCGTTAAAGTTGGCGGAGAACTGTATGCCGATATGGCCATGGGAGCCCCCGATAGTAGTATGAACA